>DEPD01000073.1 GCA_002358575.1 Lachnospiraceae bacterium UBA3401
TCCTTCATAATATATAAGGAACTGTAGAAAAATAACTGACACATCTTGACTTGTCTATTTCTCCGATCGCGCATGTCAAAAAGCCTCGCCGTAGCCCGCTACACTGCGTTTTTTGACATACATTCTCGAAGAAATATCCTGCGCAACTTGCATTCGTTATTTTCCTGCAGTTCCTTATGACTCATATGTTTCTCTATATGTGTTTCTTACAAATATCTGCCAGACAACATCTATCGCAATATGGTTTGGTCCTTGCTGTACAAATCTCACGGCCATGGTCTACAAGTCTATGACAAAACTGATTGCCCTCTTCTGGCGGAATAAGTTCCCATAAAATCATCTCTACTTTTTTTGGCTCTTTCACATCATCAACCAGCCCCATACGGTTTGTAAGCCGGATGCAATGTGTGTCCGTCACAATCGCAGGTTTTCCAAACACATCACCCATAATAAGATTTGCACTTTTTCTACCAACTCCCGGAAGCTTTAACAGCGCCTTAAAGTCCTCTGGCACTTTCCCGCCAAAATCATCTCGAAGCATCTTCATACAAGCATTGATGTCCCGCGCTTTGCTGTGCCCTAACCCGCAGGGTCTGACAATGTCTTCAATCTCTGAAACTTCCGCCTCCGCAAGCGCCTCAATCGTGGGAAACTTTTCATAGAGTCCCTTCACCACCACATTGACCCTTGCGTCAGTGCACTGTGCTGCCAGACGCACGCTCACCAACAATTTCCACGCCTCATTGTAGTCTAACGTACAGTCCGAGTTCGGATACGCCTCCTTTAACCGCTCAATAATCTCAAACGCAAGCGCCCTTTTCTTCTTCAGATTTTTTATTCTAACTTTTTTTACTTTTGTTCCCATATTCTGCCTAATTTTTCAATCCTTCTTTATAGAACTGTTTTATCTCCTCATAACCGTCTGCTGTAAGCTGTTCTTTCTGAAATTTTTTATTCTTGTTCATGCGTGCAACCAGCACCTGCGTACCATTTTCCCGCTCTTCTTGCGCCTTTGCAATAATATCACACAGCGCAGCTCCTGATACTCCTTTTTCAATTAAATACGCCACTTTTTTACTCTGGCTTGGCACCTTAAATCCGTTTTCCAGCAAGATTAGTATAATGCGTTCAAATCCTATAGAAAAACCACATGCTGGTACATCTTTTCCTGTAAATCTTCCCACCATCTTATCATAGCGCCCGCCACCCCCGCAGCTTGTGCCAAATTCCGGCATTGCAATCTCAAAGATTGTCCCCGTATAATAAGACATTCCGCGCACTAACGTAGGGTCAAACATCAATTTGAAATAATCTCCCTTTGTGGCATTTACACTCTCTATAATCTCTCTAAAACTTGCCAGAACATCTTCTTCCAAAAAACCTGCCAGCTTTTCTTCCATAAATGCCAGCGCATCCTCCGCTGCATTTAATCCTTTAAAAAGTGCGAGATATTTCTCAACAATAGCACTGTTATATCCCTCTTCAAGCAGTTCATGTTCCACGCCTTCTATTCCAATCTTATCCATCTTGTCCAGTGTGATAAAAATACTGTCGTAATTCTTCTCATCAAATCCACTGTAAGCAGCCATCGCTTTTAAGATTCTTCTGTCATTGATGCGAATCTCAAAACCTTGAAAGCCAAGTTTACCGAGCGTCGTCGTTGTCGCAAGAATCAACTCAATCTCCGCAAGATTAGACTCCTCGCCAAGAATATCAATGTCACACTGCATAAACTGGCGATATCTGCCCTTCTGTGGTCGCTCCGCCCTCCACACATTTCCCATCTGCAATGCCTTAAAAGGTGATGGGAGTTCATTTGCATGATTTGAATAATATCGAACCAGTGGGACAGTCAAATCATAGCGCATCCCAAAATCAACGACATCTGCATCCGTCTTTGCCGTTTCTAAATTAAGCTGCGCTCCTCTTTTCAATACCTTAAATATTAACTTTTCATTCTCGCCGCCCTGCTTGCTACTCAAATTCTCTATATTCTCCATGCAGGGTGTCTCCATCGGGGTAAACCCAAATTTTCCATAAGTCTCCTTGATTACACTCATCACATAATCTCGTATCTGCATCTCTTCTGGCATAATATCCTTCATGCCATGAACAGGCTTCTTATTCAGCGCCATAACCGTACCTCATTTCTTTATTTCGTTATTTTTTAGTCCTAATCACAGCCAAAGTTTCTCACAGTTCCTTTGGACCAAGGACTGCCCACATCACAGCGTCCATGATGGTACTGTGTATTGACTGTGCCCTCCTGCTGTTCGTCAGACACATTTACTTTTATTCGACTCACACCACTCTCAGTCTTGCTGTCAAGCATGTGAATAATATCATCAATTTCCTGTTCTTGCTGGTGCTTCTTTTTCGCCGCAAGTTCATCCATATCTTCCAAGCCGCTAAATGCTGCCATACAAAATCCTCCTTCTACTTTTTATCCATAATCTTTCGTACATCTATAGAACATTATACGTATCCTGTTGCACCATGTCAAATTTTATTTCCACTGAAATAAATCACCCTATAATTTATTTATGCATCAAAATTTTCCTAAGGAACTGTTATCTTCTGCCAAATACAGAATTGATTGAGGCTTCTATTTGGCGCAGCGATTCCACCGCATCATTTAAATTTGCCAGTGTCTTGGAAAGCTCCGCAGTGTCCAACCCGTCAATCGCGTTGTTCCATGCTTCCAGATCCACAGACTCTATTGTCTCTGCCACTTGTTGCATTGTTTCCGCAGCCTGCTTTAAATTCACATTTTCCAGTGAAGATTTCACTTGGCTGAGCGTCTCATTGATATTTTCAACATCTACTGCTGCGGCCTGTTCCAATATAGGTTGCACCTGTCGCAGCACATAGACACCCCCCGCAAGCAAGCAAACAATAAGTATTGAAGTGACAATACACATCAACCTCGTTATTGCCAGTTCCCGTCGAAATTTCTTTAACATCTGTCCACTCACCAGTTCTGTCCCCCTTGCTGGCTCGTTGACACTATGCATTCTCTGTTTGTTTTGTTGTTCATCCATTATTTTCTACCCCCTTGATAATATTATAGTCTTTTGAAATTTTGCGCACCATCAAATACTCTGAAAATAAACTTTCTACTAATAGAATAGTCCTTTCTAAGAAATCAATACACTTTCTATTATTATACAACTATTATACCTTGAAACAAACCTAAAATGATTTATGTGTAATATTTTTTTGAAATAATGGTTGTCTATTTCCTATTTTTTTAATACAATAAATATAAAATAGATTTTTCTGATATCGCGAACAACACAACAAAGAAAGGTGCGAATTGTTATGTTTATTCAACTATTTAGTAACTATTTGGTCAAACAGTCAGCTATTACAATTGAACAGAGAGACTCCTTTCAGGAGGAAATTCAGAAAACTCATGTTAAACTGGGAACCATTGCCGTTGCAGAAGGATTACTGACAAATGAACAGGCAGAAGAAATCAACCATCACCAGACACAACAGGACCGTCGTTTTGGTGACATTGCAATCGAACTTGGTTATCTTACAGAAAATCAAGTGTCAGATCTTCTAAATATGCAAAGTGATTTGGTAATGAAATTCTTTCAATCGCTAATCGATACAATTGGTTTGTCCATGAATGCGGTCAGAGAACATCTTCATAACTTTCAGAAAGTGCACGGCTTCACAGATGATGAACTGGAAGCCGTAAAAAAAGATGACTTCGAGTCAATCGTTCCACTCTTTGCCACCGTTCGCGATCCAATGATCACGGATTTGGCAGGTCTAGTTATGCGAAATCTCACTCGATTTGTCACTAACAATTTCTATTTTGGGCGAATGAAAAAAGCCTCAGAATATTCCTACAGCATGCTGGCCGGTCAAAAATCTGTCGGCGACTACAATATTTTTCTTGGTTTTGGCGCTACCAACGAACTAGATGGTATTATTAAGCTGGCCCAAAATTATGCAAAGACAGTCGCTGTCACAAGCAGTGATGAAGTTTATGATGCCGTCTGTGAATTTGCCAACTTAAACAATGGACTTTTTGATTCTGTGCTCAGTGATGATGATATCTTTATCGAAATGGTTCCACCAGAAGTTTACTTAAATCAACAACTGTCAGGCAATGCTTACTGTATGCCTGTGTATATTGATGACTCGGAATTTGATCTTATCATCTCAGCGGATGCAAACTTTGTTCCTGGAAACAACGCCCACACACTAAATCTAAATAAGACGGAACTTTGTACCAGCGCTTCCAGCACGTTGCCTACTGTACTTGTTGTAGATGACTCCTCTCTTATCCGCAAAGTTTTGATCAATTTGCTCAATGAAAACGGATATCAAGTGGTTGGTGAAGCGTCAAATGGTCTGGAAGGTGTCGAATTGTATAAGCAATTGGAGCCAGACATTGTTACTCTTGATATCACCATGCCAGTAATGGATGGAGTGACAGCGCTCAGAAAAATCAAAGAACATAATCCTAATGCAATGGTTGCTATGATCTCTGCTGCTGGTCAGAAAGATAAACTTATGGATGCACTAAGAGAGGGTGCTGAGCTGTTCTTTACAAAACCATTTAATGCACAAGAAGTCATAAAAAGTCTCAGAAATTCTGAATTTTAGAAAACCGAGCAGGGAAGATTACTTCTTCAACTCGCCGGCGGCATATTTCCTTTCCGCGTCCGTGTGCATAAAAGGCTGCACCGGAACAATCTCTTCTGATTATTCCGGTGCAATAAAAGTGTGTTATGTATAGAGAATTTTTACTTGTAAGCTTATAAAACATAATGTTCCACGTCATAGAGCAGTTTCTGCCAAGCATCTTCATGTTCCACATAATAAATCGGACACTTTTTCCCACCACAGTCATAATGGCGTAGAATATCCTGCGGTTTTAAATTATATTTATCAATCAGCCATGCTAACATCTCCACAAGGGAATCATAAGTTTCCTGCGTAAACGAGCCATCTGCCGCAGTATAACAGCACTCAATGGAAATAGAGTCCTTATTTCGCTCTACCACTGCATATGCTTCCTCCTCCAACGGAATGCATTGAATGATCTCTCCTTCATAGCCAATAATAAAATGTGCGCTCGCTGCCCGTTCATGGGTCACACCAAGACTTTCAAAGTAACTTCTATTCTGTGCTGCTGATGTCCCTTGATTTGCTGTATAATGTACAAATATATTGTTGACTTTCGCAAGTTTTGTTCCAGGACGATTGTACTCACTGATTGTTAGAAAATGCTCCTGAATAGTAGGCTTTTTTTCTTCGTCTTCCGCAACAAGAATTTCCTCCGGCAAAGACTTGTCCTCCATATTGCTCATAATTATTGGTGTCCTATGCATACTTTGATAATATGTCTTTCCCATAAAAGCAATCGCTGCACACATTGCTGTGATCCATAAAATAACAAGACATTGATTGATTCTGGCGCGACATTTTGCTTTTTTCATTTTTGAATATGATTTTGTGTTTTGAGCAATTGTCCTAATTCTGTCTGGCTCCCGATATTGAGGTTGCGGCTGCCTTACTCTCACAGGATTTCCATTTGCGGTTCTCGCCCTCCTAATATCCGTGTGCACTATATTTTGTCTTGCTGATTCAGCCCTGTTAATGCTTGTCCTTACTGTGGACTGTCTTGTGGTTCTCGTCCTGTTAATTGTTTGTGTTCTTTGAGGTATAATATCAATGGTCTGTGATCTATTCTCTGTCCTGTTTTGTACGTTTTGTCTTTTCGTTCTTGCCTGTCTGGAATAAGAACTCCTATTTCCAGAGGAGTTAACAACCTCCCACAGCTCCAGCTCTTGACTCTGTTGTGCCTGATTCCCCATAGTGTATCTCCCTATTGTCTCTTTGTTTTCTTCGCAAAAATCGAGTAAAGAAGATTTTTCTTCCCCTACCCGCATGCCAAGTCCCCATCGGCTTTGCTAACAATCCTTTTATGGATGTATGCGCATAAAAATCCCCATTACAAACTCCGAGAGTCTATCTATATATGTTAGACGTTTTAAACTCCAAAAAGGTTTCACTTAGCTACAAATTTTTTACAGATAATATTATACACGAAAACACTCTAAAATTTCTCTAAAAATTATTTAAAATTTATTAATTTTTACTTAAGAATAGAAAATCCCAACTTCTCTAACATCTTTTTGTCGGAAGACACAGTTATCCCCGTTGTCGTAAGCATATCTCCTGATATTGCAGCATTAGCACCACTTTGAAAGCATCTCTTTCCTTTGTCTCTCAAAAGACCTCTTCCACCAGCAAGCCGAATATCTCCATCTGGTATGAGAAACCGAAAAAGAGCGATAATACGACAAAATTCCTCCTCTGTCAAAATACGATTCTTTTCATAAGGAGTTCCCTTGATTGGATTTAAAAGATTTACTGGAATAGATTTTATCCCCAATTCCCGCAAGTCCAATGCCATATCAATCCTGTCCTCCATTGTCTCACCCAGTCCCATGATTCCGCCAGAACACACACTTAACCCTGCACTTTTTGCCGCATTTATCACCGCTATTTTCTCCTCATATGTATGCGTCGTGCAAATTTTAGGAAAATATCCTTTTGAAGATTCCAGATTACAGTGCACTCTTGAGACGCCCGCTTCCTTAAGTTTTATAAACTGCTTTTCATTTAAAAGTCCAAAAGATGCACAAATCTCAATGCTTGACTCTCTGCGAATTACACAGATACTCTCACAAACCTGCGCAATTTCCCGATCACTCAATCGTTTTCCTGATGTGACAATCGAGTATCGCAGCACTCCTTGTTCCTCATTCTGTTTTGCTCCTGCCAAAAGTTTCTCTGTCTGCAACAGGGGATAACTTTCCTGACAATCTGTATTATAATGTGCGCTCTGTGCACAATATTTGCAGTCCTCCGAACACTTTCCACACTTGCCATTTACAATGGTACACATGTCAAATCGATTTCCACACATATGTTTTCGGATTTCATCTGCCACTGTTGTTAACGCATCTAACGGTTCCTTTACAAGTGCAATAGCCTCCTGCCGTGTAATATTTTCGCCATTGTATATTTTTTGTCTGCATTCTTCTGTAAAATTCATGTGTATCCCCTCCAAATGTTAACTTATTTATCTATTATAGGTTAACATCAATAATTCGTCAATTCTTAATGTAAAATTTGAGGTTACTTTTCACACCCGCACCATGCACCTGCTGCATTTGCAACGGAACGCAAAGCTGCTGTTGAAAAATTAGGGTTTGTTGCCTCGCAGGAAAACCTGATTGGAGGTCACGATCACAAAATTTATACTGATTATTTTGTCCTGCATCAACCAACAATCTGACTCGTTCAGAGAAAAAATCGAGCAGGGAAATGCCTTTCTCTGCTCGATTTATTTTCACACTGCAACGTTTCAGACAAGGAAAAGAGCTTTTTATGCTTTTTCAGTCTTACAATTTTTCCGGTGTGCCTTGAGCTTTTTTAATGCCCATGCATAATGGCTTGATGTATTACTCACAAAATAAGAACCAAGTGGACTGTTTCCTACCCAATCAAAAACTCCCTTTGAAAACAATTCTTCATTAGAAAAATGCTCTGCCAGTTGCATAATTTCTCGGTGCGACTGCTCTAGCAATGCCTTTGCCTCGTCCAGAGATGTGTTCTGATGCTTTTTCCAGAAAAATACATTCATTTGACCGTAGGTTCGCCAAGTATACGGCTTTGGCAGCAAAGGTTTCACCTCCCCCTTTTGATTGGACGCCACCCAATTTAGAGTCAGATTGTGCCACTCATACAGATGTATCAAAATATCTCTAAGATTCTTGTCACGCTGCCAATGTGCTTCTTTTTTCTTCTCATCCTTAGAAAAATCAAACGGTGTTGATAATTCCTGTTCTGTCATTGATACAATAAAACTTTTCAGTTCCTCATAGCCACTGTTTGCAGCCTCCATCAAATCTACTTTTGTTGTTGGTCTTGCCATAATACTCTCATTCTCCTTTATAATAGTGTAGTGATTCAGTTGTTTTCCTACAGTTTTGTTACTGAATAACCACATTATATCCACTAAAATATGACATCTTATGTCAAGTTTAAAAAATTATTATCAGTGCGGTTGAATTATTTCAAAATGATGCAACCGCACTGATAGAAAAATCAAACATTCTTTGGCTGATAAACTGTATAAGTAACTGTACCATCATCATTTAATACAAATACATCAATGCACAAATCTGCAAGCCCATTCTCTGAATAGTCACAATTAAAAACAGGACTTATTCCAATCTTACCATTCGGAAACAGTGTCTCAAATGCTATTACCCCATTTCCTTCGCTATTATCCATTTTGTAAGAATAATGAACCATTTTTTCTTTATCAATCGTGCAAGTCTGTCTTGTCGATTCCACTGGCACAGCATACTCATCAATATTCTCCGGCGTCAATTTTTCCATAAATGCATCTACATTCAAATCCACGGCATCCTTCTCAATCGGTTTTGACGGTTGATTCATGGTATCTTCAAATGCCTTTAAATAAGCCGCTGCTGCTACAGAATCAGCCTTGCTCTCATCGACTGGAAGCCGAAACAGCGCATTTACACCGGAATAATTTTCGTTGCGACTTATTTCTCCTGTCTCCACATGATATACATAAGCATCTGCATCATAAAATGTCCCTGTGCTAACACCCACATAAATCCCTTTATCCGCAAATATTTCAATATTGTCCATATCTAAAATCCGATACTGTATGCCATTTTTGACAAATGCTGTATATCCACCTCCCTTACTCATCAAACTATAAACATTCGGATCTAATCCACGGATATAATGCGATACATAAAATGCCTCTTTTCCGTAATCATCAGAACTTGTATCTGGCATTGGCGTTCCGTCAGCATGCTCAATTGCTACAACCGTATAAATTCTGTTATTCAAAACTTCCCCATTATTATTTATTCCCATAAAATCACTAATATTCTTGCCAGCAGCACTTCCCAAAAGCGTAACTTTATATCCACCACTTTCCTGCGTCTCATTTACCAAAATTGCTTCCTCACTCAAAAATGCTTCCCGTAGCGCATCATCATCTGTCTCTGTCGCTGCCTCCGCAGGCGATAAATATTTGTATACTGCAAAAGCGGTACTAGAACACAGTATTAAAATACATGCTGTCGCCATCGCCGCCATGGAAATCCTACTTTTGTAACGCACCTGATTATTTTTCATATCCTGTTTCTCCTTTACCTTCTGAAGAATCTGGTCATTCAATTCTTGTTTTGGCAATTCCATCGGAGTCAAAGCCTGTTCCAATAACAACTCTATTTTACTCTTCATATTAGCCCCTCCAACTTTCCCCTTAGAATTTTCTTTGCTCTGTGTATCCTTGTCTTTACCGCACTTTCAGAAATCCGCAACATTTTCGCAATTTCCGCCTGTGAAAGCTCCTCCATATAAAATAAGAGAATCACAATCCGATACTTATCTGGTAACTTTCTGACAGTCTCACGCACAATCTGGCACTCTTCTTTGGAAATTATCATATCTTCGGTCAATAATCCCTCCATAGGAATACTCTCAACATGATCATCTAAAGATGCACTAATTCCTGCAATGCGCTGTCGCACAGACATTTTTCTCTTATAATTTCGATAAAGATTCAATGCAACTCCCATCAAAAAGCTTTTCGGATTTATCTTGATAGTCAGCTCTTGTTCATACACTTTTAAAAACGTGTCCTGATACAAATCATCCGCTTCCTGACGACTATGTGTCACACAACAGCAAAACGAATATAAATCTCTGCCATATGTATTAATATAAAATTCCAGTTCTTCTTGTTTCATTGTCCTCCTCCGGTATTATAACATTGACAACTACTTATAATAGTTCTTTTGGATATCCATGGCACTGTATTGTACCGGATCAGGGATTTTAAACTCCCTTCATTTATATAGGGTAACAAGAATACAAAAAGTTTCATATAATTTCTATTTTTTCAAAGGCAAACCAAGTAAAATACACGGGTCTGCGCAATCGAGTAGAGAAGTTCCATCTTCCCTACTCGCGTGCCGGATACGGCAGCTTTAGCTGCATATTTTCTTTCTGCGTCCGTGTGCATAAGAAAAGGAGACTCCTATTCATAAGTGTCTCCCTCATGTCAATTCTAGTATATATTATTGTTGTGCCACGTCCTTCATTGAGAAGCTAATACGCCCCATCTTGTCTCTGCCAAGGCATACTACAGTAACAACATCACCAAGGGTCAATACATCTTCCACATGATTGATGCGTTCCTTTGCAATTTTAGAAATATGAACCATACCTTCTTTTCCAGGTGCAAACTCAAGAAATGCACCAAACTCCTTAATGCTAACTACCTTGCCCTTAAATACTTGCCCAGCCTCAAAGTCTGTCGTAATAATCTTAATCATCTCGCACGCTTTATCCATCATCTTCTGATCCGTACCGCAAATGCTTACAAAACCATCATCAGAAATGTCAATCTTTACCCCAGTCTGCTCAATAATCGTATTGATCGTCTTGCCTCTCTGTCCAACCACATCACCAATCTTCTCTGGATCAATCTTCGTCTGGATAATCTTTGGAGCATACTCACCAACAGTTGTTCTAGGCTGACTGATACACGGAAGCATAATCTCATTCAAAATGTACATTCTGGCATCTCTTGTCTTTGCAATCGCCTCCTCGACAATCGGTCTGGTTAAACCATGAATCTTGATATCCATCTGAATGGCTGTAATGCCGTCTTTTGTTCCAGCAACCTTAAAATCCATATCGCCAAAGAAGTCCTCAAGTCCCTGAATATCGGTTAACACAATATAGTCGTCATCTGTCTCGCCTGTCACCAGACCACAAGAAATACCCGCTACTGGCTTCTTAATCGGTACACCTGCTGCCATCAATGACATCGTTGATGCACAGATAGAACCTTGTGATGTAGAACCATTTGACTCAAAAGTTTCAGATACTGTACGAATCGCATATGGAAATTCTTCTTCGGGCGGAATCACAGGTATAAGTGCCTTCTCTGCCAAAGCACCATGTCCAATTTCACGTCTTCCAGGTCCTCTCGACGGCTTTGTCTCACCAACTGAATAGGAAGGGAAATTATAATGATGCATATATCTCTTTGCTGTCTCATTCTCATCAAGTCCATCAATCTTTTGGACTTCTGACAACGGCGCCAACGTGGTAACAGTGCAAATTTGCGTCTGTCCACGCGTAAACATTGCCGAACCATGTACCCTTGGAATAATGTCAATCTCAGCCGCAAGCGGACGAATCTGTGTGATTGCACGACCATCAGGACGCTTATGGTCTTTTAAAATCATCTTGCGAACGGTCTTTTTCTGATACTGATAAATCGCTTCCCCAAGAATGCCAAGCCATTCCTCATTGTCTGCAAAAGCTTCCTCAAGTTTCTCGGTAATCTTGCGGATATTCTCCTCTCTTACCTGCTTTTCATCAGTAAAGACTGCAACCTCCATCTCCTCTGGAGGAACAATCTCTTTTATTCTAGCAAACATTTCCTCTGGAATTGCACAGCTTGTATATTCATGCTTTGTTTTACCAACTTCCGCCACAATCTGATTGATGAATGCAATAATTGTCTGATTGATCTCATGGCACTTATAAATCGCCTCAATCATCTTGTCCTCTGGCACTTCGTTTGCGCCAGCCTCAATCATAATTACCTTCTGGCTTGTGGAAGCCACGGTAAGTTGCAAATCACCGTTTTTCCACTGCTCCTGATTTGGATTCACCACAAATTCCCCATCGATAAGTCCCATCTGTGTTGTTGCACAAGGACCATCAAACGGAATATCGGATATGGAAGTGACAATCGCAGATCCAATCATAGCAACCAACTCTGGACGACAATCTGGGTCAACGCTCATCACCATATTGTTTAATGTAACATCATTTCTGTAATCCTTTGGAAACAATGGACGCATTGGTCTGTCAATCACGCGGCTTGTGAGAATTGCGTTCTCACTCGCCTTGCCTTCTCTTTTATTAAATCCTCCTGGAATCTTACCCACCGAATAAAGTTTTTCTTCAAATTCTACAGAGAGTGGGAAAAAGTCAATACCATCTCTTGGCTTATCTGATGCCGTTGCAGTACAAAGTACTGTCGTATCTCCATAGTGCATCAGCGCTGCTCCATTTGCCTGCGCTGCCACTCTTCCAATATCAATTGTCAATATACGTCCTGCCAACTCCATACTGTAGGATTTGTAGGATTTGTCTTTCTTTTCACTGAATGTCATGTATTCCATACAATTTTACTTCGCTCCTTTTCTTTTCTCACAAACCATTTTTTCTTAATTTCTGTTAGATAGAACCTGTCGAAACTACTGAAAAATCTATGAAAATTGATTCATAGACTTTTCAGCGGTCTCGAAACAAGCTCCTATCCAAATCGCACACAGATTGAATGCACATAAAGGAGCGGACAATTCCGCTCCTCCAAATGCATAAGTATTCAAAAATTACTTTCTGATACCAAGCTTCTCAATAAGCGCACGATATCCCTCGATGTCAACTCCCTTTAAGTAGTCAAGCAAACCACGTCTCTGACCAACCATTTTTAAAAGACCGCGTCTTGAATGATGGTCTTTTTGATTCTTCTTCAAGTGCTCTGTCAACTCCTGAATCCTTGCTGTCAGAATCGCAATCTGTACTTCCGGTGAACCTGTGTCGCCAGGCTTTCTGCCATACTCAGCGATAATCGCCTGCTTTTTTTCCTTAGAAATCATTGTAAAAATCCTCCATTAAATCAATCTATTATAACCGCTATATACCAAGTCTGGGTCGGAGTGTCCCGACACTGGGTATCAGCTCATCCTGTATACTGTACCAACAGCATACTCAATCAGTATATCACAGGAACTTTGATTATGCAACACAATTTTTCCCTTCATTTCTACCGTTTTTATATCAATTGGGTAGATATCTTCTAATTCCCGCCGGAGTACGATAATTCCAACTCGAAATCTTAATTCCTGTCTTTGGACTTGACGCATGAATCACCTGCCCATTACCTATGTAGATTGCTACATGATTAATGTGGCCATTCTTTGCATAAAATACCAAGTCTCCTGGCTGCGCAGAACTGTAGTCCACCTTCGTTCCCATCTGCGCCTGCGACGCTGCATGATGCGGAAGACTCACACCATACTTTTTATAGATACTCAGAGTAAAACCAGAACAATCCGCACCTTTTGTCAAGCTTGTTCCTCCCCAGACATAAGGGTTGCCAACAAACTGTTTTGCATACTGCACTAGATCTACACGCACATCGGAGACTCCTTGACCATACATTAGCTCTGTAAGTGTAACAGCCTTCTCAAGTCGTTCCTCCACGTCAACATAATCTCCAGACACATATGCTTCCTCATCATCTAACAGAAATTTTACCCAGTCGTTGTCCATAATCTCGACAACTTCCAGTTCTTCTTCCTGCGGAATCAGCGTGATTACAATGGAATCTGTGTTTGGTTCTTCTCTTACTTTCAATGTCTGTGTATTTACCACCGCTATCATAGAAGCAACCTCGTGCCCCCGCGCAATCGCCTCCTCTCCCATGTAGAGAAATTCTGTACTACAATAGCCTTCCACTTTTCCAGACTTAATATGTGCCCATCCATTCTCATCAATATCCAAAATCTCACACGCTGCATCTTTTGGCAATTTTCCAATTAATTTACCGCTTTCGTTTGGCTCCTGCCGAATATTTAAATGGTTATCCACATGCGCAATCCCAAGATTTGTATATCCCCAATAATCTTTAGGTTTCTGTGACTCTTGTGGCGCCTCTGTACTCCTTGCCTGTTCGTCCGCATTATCAAGCACTTCTCCTGCTCCCGCTGACAGCCCCAAATCTGCTGTTGTCACTTCTGTCTCTGGTTCCTCTGTGTTGTCAAGCACTTCTCCTGCTCCCGCTGACAACCCCAAATCTACTGTTGTCGCTTCTGCCTCTGGCTCCTCTGTGTTGTCAAGTACTTCCCCGGATTCTATCGACAAACCAGAACTTTCTTGTGTGCTATTCAATTCTGTGTTACTCTCTGACACAGTTTCTGCCTCTTCTGTCAAATTCTCTTCGCTGGAAATAGACTCTGAACTTTCCTCGGCGGAAAGCATTTCTGCCTCCACAGTTTCCTCACTGTTATTTTCTGAAGTATCAAACGAGATAACTCGAATTTCCTCTTCTTTTTTCGGACTGGTGTTTGCGTATACTCCGCTGCTAAACAATATAACTGCAAGCCCTGCTCCTGCGACCGCCCCTGTATACTTCCATCTGTTTCTCTTGTTCATTCTCCCAATCAATTCCTTTTCATTGCATATCTAATTAATGTTACAATTTTGTTACATATAAATTACAGATTTAATATATCACTGAATCCCCAGTCTGTCAATAACAATCTCACGCTGTCCCACTGTCATTTCTTGTCAAAAGGTTACTATTCACGGTCTAGGAGCCGCTCATAGTAACGATTCGAGGCGATATTCAGGGTTTTGCTTCGCAAAAATCGCCCATTTTGCAAAGCAAAATTTTCACTCCCGAATCATGTTCTCACGGAATGCGCAGTTCAACGCATTCCTGACCCATAAATAGTAACAGTCAAAAGCAGTATTTTACATTCCCTTATATTTACAAACAATAGGCTTTCTCATGTCTATAATCCATGATATTTTCTGCCGTCTGCAATGTCCACCGCCATCTGTTCTTTCAAAGCATTCACTCCTTCAAAGCGCATTTCTGGTCTTTTATGGCACAGCAAGTATACTTCCATCTCCTCCCCATACACATCACTGTCAAAATCATAAATATAAGTTTCCACACCCATGACAGAACGGTCATCCACTGTAGGTTTTGTTCCAATATTGGTGATTGCCGCAAACTGTTTGTTGTCATATGGCATCACGCCTATATCACTGTGCAGATATACATATGAATAATACACCCCTTTTGGCGGAAGCAGCTTTTCTTTTGGTGGCAGAAGATTCACTGTCGGCATACCAAGCGTGCGCCCCAATCTTCGTCCATGTACAATTTTTCCCGCTACATGATATGGTGTTCCTAACAGCTCTTGAACTAGTTCCATATTTCCTTGGCTGACTTCCTCTCGCACATAAGTAGAGCTCACTTCCCTGCCTTGATACTGCACCTTCTCAATCAAAATCACTTCATACCCACATTGTACCGCCATCTTTTGAAGTAGCTGATAATCTCCTAAACCATGTTTTCCATAGGAGATATCCTCCCCCGCAACCACACATTTCGCATGGATTCTATTGACAAGCACTTCCTTAATGTAAGTATCTGGTTCCATATCTGCAATCTTCTGATTGAAAGGATACTCTATCAGATAGTCGATACCTGCATTTTCAAAAATACGGCGTTTTTCCTCCACTGTAGAGAGTTCTCTGACTGGCTCTTTGCTAAAAAATAGCGCGGGGGAGGGAACGAAAGTAAATACCACTGACTTAAGTCCCTTTTCCTGCTGTTGTCTTAAATATTCCAATAACGTTTGATGTCCTCTATGAAATCCGTCAAACTTACCGATTGCCGCAACCGTATTTTCCTCGATATAAAATTCTGTCGTATTCTCAATGATTTTCATTTTCCACCTATCCCAAATCCTGCTATCATAAAAACATCTTACAGGGTTTGAACACACCTTCATTTTCCGCAAAGATATAAACCGCTCGAAATTCATGATTTCCATTGTATACGCGAAGCTGTTCCCCATCTGAAAAAGATTTGTGATGGTCAAAATCTAACTGACGCGGATAAAGTTTATTTCCATTTGCAAGTGCATTTTCCGCTTCACATTTTACCGTTGCCCCTTCATACTCCATAAATACGCTGTCGGGTGCAATCACATAATTCTCATAGGTCCCCTGTTGCATTAACTCCTCCACTTTGTCAAGCGTGATGGAATCCGCAATACGAAAATTTCCAACTCTGGTACGAGTTAAATGTGCCATGGCAGCGCCGCATCCAAGTCTCTGCCCAATATCTGTACAAAGTGTCCTAATATAAGTACCTTTGGAGCAGCTTACCACAAATCGCACTTCTGGCAGGCGAATCTCCAATATCTGAATCGAAAAAATCTCGACAGGTCTTGACTGCCGCTCTATTTCTTTCCCCTCTCTTGCAAACTCGTAGAGTTTCTTACCATGAACTTTCAATGCAGAATACATTGGAGGAATCTGCGCATATCCACCGATAAAATACATTATAGCTTGCTTTACTTCTTCCTCACTTACATGGACTTGTGTCTCTGTAAGAATTCTGCCGCTCATATCCTGTGTGTCTGTGGTCACACCAAGACGCATAAGCGCCTCATATTCCTTGCTCTTGTCTGTCAACATATCACACAGCTTTGTCGCGCTACCAAAACACACAGGAAGAACCCCGACCGCATCAGGGTCCAATGTTCCAGTATGTCCTATCTTTTTCTGTTTCACAATTCCACGGAGTTTCGCCACCACATCATGAGACGTGTAGCCAGCCTCCTTATAAATATTCATAATTCCATTTATCAATGCATCACCGCCATCTATTTCATTTCTTGTGCCATCTTTTCGTAACAGTTCAGATACCTTCATTGTTACGGACAAAAATCCATGCAAAATCGCCTTTGGCGATGGATTTTTGCTTGCAGCCACCACGTTGTCTTACGGTATTTGCAACAAAGTGCAAATACCTATCTGAACTGTTACATCTTTTCTTCATATGCCTTCATCTGAATTGCGATCTGTTTAGAAATATTGTTGACCACATCATAAAAAGTTCCATTGATCGTACAACCCGCAGCCCGCATATGACCACCACCGCCAAAGAAAGCTGCAATTTTGCTTACATCTACATACTTGCAGGAACGCAAACTTACCTTATACTCCAGATTTCCTGTCGCATACATAAAAATAGCGCACTCAATCCCTTTTGTTATGCGGAGTTGGTTTACAATTCCATCTAAATCTTTCGCTGTTGCATTGTAAAATTCCAACGTTTTCTTATCTATGACACTGACAATACACTTTCCATCCATAAACATGATACTCTCAAGTAACGCCCTGCCAAGCAATTGGTTTTGTGTATAGGTTTTTTCATAAAAGGTTTCATCAATTAAACCTGAAAAATCAAATCCATATTCTATCAATTCTGCCGCTGTGCAAAGTGTACTAGGTAATGTGTTGGAATACTGAAAAATGCCTGTATCGTGAATCATTCCTACGTAGATCGCCTTAGCAATCTCCCGATCAATATATTGTCTGTCCATAAGACCGTACACAAGTTCTGCTGTTGAACTCATACCAGGATTCACATAGTTTATATCACCACACCCTTGTTTATTACTGATATGATGGTCTATATTAATACGTTTTTTTGCCTTTCCAAAAATTTCTTCTGCTTCCCCCAGCCTAGATTTCTCACAATCAAGTGCGATAAACACATCAACCTCACCATCTATTGTATAGGTGTTGTCAATCTTATCAAAATCCTGAATACACTGAAAAACCGCAGGCGGATCCTCGAGGCAGAGCTGAACCTTTACAGTTGGCAATGCCTTTTTCAAATACAAATACATTGCCAGACACGAGCCAATACAGTCTCCATCTGGTCTGACATGTCCTGAAATCAAAATATATTTTGCGTCCTTACACTCATCTAACAAACAGATTTTTTCCATAATTTTATTATCCTCACTCAATCCCTAAATATTAGCGTGATTTTCTTATACGCTTGTGTACATAATACACAAAAATATCTGGGAAGTCAAATATTCCCAGATACTTTTCATTTTTTATGGTAAGGAACTGTAGAAAAATAACTGACGCATCTTGACTTGGCTATTTCTCCGATTATGCATGCCAAAAAGCCTTGCCGCAGCCCGCTACGCCTACGGTTTTTGACATACCTCCTCGAAGAAATATC
>DEPD01000072.1 GCA_002358575.1 Lachnospiraceae bacterium UBA3401
CCATTGGCTTTAGACAATGGGTATCACATAGTTTGTTTACATCCTGAATAGAGTAAGAAAGACCCTCTCTTTTATTGCAAAGTCCATAGTTAAACTGTAACCATTACTTTCATATACGGCTGTGTCTTGTCCCGTATCATCAAAAATCCCTGTTCCAATGCATCAAGTGCCAAATAATGCGTAATGCAGTGCTGTGGAGAAACTGCCCCGCTTTCCAACCTATCAAGTACATAATGCCAATCATCCTCCGTGCTATGGGTAAAAGAAGAATTCCAACTGCCCTTTATGATCAACTGATCGCGAAGAATTTTCCAATATGTACTTTTTTCAAAATGAATGTCAGATGCTGGATTGCCCACAAGCTGTACAGTTCCATTTGGTGCTGTACAGCACACTGCATCGGATATCGTTTCATTTTTGCCAACACACTCAAAGAAAACATCCACTCCTGCACCCTTTGTCTGTACCATCAACCAGTTGCATAAACTTGTGTTCTTATCTTGATAAATATGATCTTTCTGCACCCCAATTTTGACCGCCATTTCTCGTTGGAAATCCTTATTGCCCAACACATAAATATTAGAGAATCCCGCTTCCTTTAAAAACAGAACAAGCAGCATTCCAATCGTGCCAAGACCACAGACCGCTATGCTTTTTCTTCTGTCTGCATCTTCGGGAAGTGTGCTGCGCATGGCATGAACTGCAACTGCCATTGGCTCCATCATCGCTGTTTGCTCATAAGTCACATTGTCAGGAAGCGCAATCAAGTTCCACTCTGGCACTGCCACAAACTCTGCAAATCCACCGTCTCTACGTGAGCCAAGATAACTATAACTACGACACAGCTCATAGTGCTGTTTTTGACATTCCGCACAACTTGTACATGGTATTAACGGGAAAATACCGACACGCTGCCCCAACCATTTTTCACTGACATTGTTTCCAAGTTCCACCACTTGTCCCGAAAACTCATGTCCTGGAATCAGCGGGTGCACATGTGCCCCTGTCTGATAAATTCGCGGAATATCCGATCCACAGATACCTGCCGCTTTGACCGCAACAATCACCTCATTCTCCGCTGGATGTGGTCTGTCCACCTCCTCAAACCGAATATCATTTACACCATGCAAAACCCAAGCTTTCATCAAAATTCCTCCTTTATTGCAGATCGGACATCCAATATACATATTCATCGCCACTTTTATAATTCTTTTTATGTTTTACCAATCTTATCATCCATTTTACATTCGGATATTGGTCCAAAAAATTTCTAATAATAATTCCATCTGCCAAAAGGGCATCTGGCATATTGAACTCATCATAGTCATCATCAAACACAGATACTTTCATGCCATCATATATTGTAATATCATTTCCATCAGAATCATTTACAATATCTGCTTGCGAAAATAAATAGATAGGCGCCTCATCCTCTTTCGCAATGGCACAAAATTCATTAAAATCTAACCAAATTCTAGTTTTATCCAGTGGCATAGTAATCGTACATTTATTCTGTTTCATATGCTGTTTTCCTTACACCAATCGATTCTTTTTCCAATTCCCTGTGCGATACCAGAAATAGGAAATCAAATAATTTGCTGTCCACCCCATTGGAACTGCATACCATATTAGTTGGATTCCCCACACTGGAGAACACAGTTGTGCTACCAAGACACGAATTGCCAAGTTAATCAGATTCGCAAGCATATAGACTTTAATATCTCCTGCGCCTCTTAAGATTCCATCTGTTATCGCCTTAAATCCCAGAAAGGAAAAGAACAAACCAATAAATCGAAAATAGGATGTTCCTGTCTCAAACGCCACCGCAGACTCCCCCTGCTCAACAAAGACAGACAATATTGGATTATAAAAAAGTTGCGATATCAAAATTAATACCGCTCCAAAACCAATGATAATGCGATAGGCCGCATGATATCCCTGCCGCACACGCTCTGGCTTTCCAGCACCAAGATTCTGTGCCGTAAACGTAGACATCGCATTTCCTGTTGCGATCATTGGTACAATACAGAGGGATTCAAGCCGCATTCCCGCCGAATATCCCGCAAGCGCCGATGAGCCAAACTGATTGACCGCAGACTGCGTTAACAGCATACCAATACTCACAATGGATTGCTGTACAATCGATGGAATTGCAATCTTAACCCCAGTAGCAAACATATCCCTGCGAAACCGTTCAACGTTACCCTCCACTGGGTAAGTAGTAAGCAGTCGTACCAGAATGACAAAAGAAATGGCCGCCGCAATTCCCTGTGCAATCACCGTTGCAAACGCCGCACCAGAAACCCCCATATTTAAGCCGCCCACCATCCAGAAATCTAGCACTATATTTAATATAGAAGAAAAAATTAACAAAAATAGTGGTATCTTAGACCTGCCAAGCGCATTAAAATTCGCTGACAAAATATTATACATAAACATGAACGGCAGACCCACAAAATAAATTTGAAGATACGCTACCGCATCTGGCATAATATTTTCTGGCGTCTTTAACAACCGCAGCACTGTTGGATTAATAAAAAATCCTAGCACTGCCAACAGCATGCTAAACACCATAAATGTGATTAGAAATGTGTACACGGAACTTTTCATCTCCTTATGATGTCCAGCACCAAGATACTGACTGGTAAGTACAGACGCGCCAATCCCTCCACCAATTGCAATCATAATAAATACCGTTGTAAAGGAATAAGATGCCCCCACTGCCGCAAGCGCATCCTCTCCTACCAAATTTCCAACAATAATAGAATCTGCCATATTATAAAACTGCTGAAATAAATTCCCGATAATCATTGGCAGCGCAAAAAGGAATAGGCTGCGCGCCGGCGGTTGTGTAATAAGGTTTTCTTTTGCATTCTGTACCATATTTTTTCCCTCGCTCTATCTTTCGTAATGACAGCTCTCGCTCAAAAAAACAAGCAATATTAAAAGTTATTTTTGAATAGTTCCTAAGAATCTATATACAATATTACTACAGTTACGCTATAAAACACAAGCTATAAATTGGTTACTGTTCACTCCGTTCCAGTAACAAGTAAAAATCCATTTGCTATGCAAATGGATTTTTACTTGCAGCCAGTACGTTTTCTTACGGACTTAGCAGTAAATGCTAAGTCCTGTCCGAACAGTAACATAAATTTAGCAGATTTCCGTTTTCCAAAATCCATGCAAATTACAGTATGCATATGCCGCACATGCCTCATCTTGCTCTGACAATACAAAATCAGCTACGGGCGCATCCTGTGGGGACAGTTTCACAAGCTGACCGCCTTTCTTTGTCTCAAGGAAAATCCAGTCAATACTGTGCTCCTCTGACATTGGATGCGCTACACTGCCAACCTTCACAGTAATGTTTTTTCCGCTGCACTCCACAACTGGAAGATGTTTTTCGCCTGCGCCCTCTGATGTTGTGCTGTCCAAAATGGGCAGATTCAGTGCATCTTTCTTTCCAGATACCAAATACAATACTGCGTCGTTACTCTTTAGAAATACACTCTTATCCATTTCAATATTCTCCTATTTTAAACTATATTTTAATTAAACTCCATCCTTAATCCCGCCTCACTCTTAAGGCGCTGATATCTTTTGTCCACCTCATTTTGCAAACTTTCTGTGACTTCCTTGTACTCTTCACTGCACAAATGTTTTGTGCGCCCCATCATTGCAAGCCAATCTGTGACAGGAATCTTTTTGCCTGTCGCATCTGGCTCATAGCTTAAACGCGTCTTTCCATGTTCTATTTCAAATAGTGGGAAATAACAGCAATTTACCCCTGCCTCAATCACCTTTCGCTCTGTGGATGGGGTATCGTTCCAATTTAGAGGACATGCGGACAGTGCCCTGAGATACGCTGTTCCCTCCGTCTTGGCATAATATGCTGCCTTGGCCGCTTTTTTAATAAAATCTGTCGGATTGGATTCCGCGGTAGTCGCAATGTAGGGAATCCCCGTTGCTGCCATAATACGAGGCATATCCTTATGAAAAAAAGTCTTTCCATACTGCTTTACACCCACATGAGAGGTAGAACTTCTTGCTCCTTTTGGCGTCGAATATGACAACTGATAACCAGTGTTCATATATCCCCCATTGTCATATTCAAAAATTAATAATCGATGTCCACGGAGCGCGGTTCCAAGCGCTGATCCCATACCAATATCCATACCGCCATCCCCGCTAACCATAACAAAGATAATGTCTCCCTGTGCAATCTCACCTTTTTTCTGTTTCCTGTAACAGATTTCCGCCAATCCACTGAGCGTAGCAGCACCATTCTGAAACAGATTATGGAGATAAGGCACCTTGAAACTTGTACGCGGATAGGGTGTTGTGACAATCATGCCACATCCTGTCTGAAACAGAAAAACAATTGGGTCCTCAATCGCTCTTGACAGCAGATTCAGATTGACAGGTATCCCGCACCCAGGACATGCGCCATGACCTGGTGCTAGACGCTTTGGCATAGCGGCGGTTGCATTTAGGCTGCCCCCCTTCACTTGCACCTCTCCCATATTGTTTTTCTCTACCTGCGTTGCGCCGATTGCTGTCCGCTCTACTGTGACTGGCGCAAAGAAGGGTCCTTTATCGATTGTCTCTTGGACGGTTCCCGGTGTCACCCCATAATAGTCAAAGTCTGGCGATTTTGCATCTAACGCAATATCTAACAGCCTCTCCACATCCTCCGCAAAGAAATCATTGCCGCCAAGCCCATAAACACGACTTTTAATTTTTGCTCTGCCACCAAATTTCTGCATCATGGCACGCACCTCTAACGAAAGATTGCCACCTCCTGCTCCATAACTATCCTGTCTATCTGCTACTAACATAGTGTCTGCCGATGCACAGAGTTCATACAACGCCTTTTCAGGAAATGGACGAAGAACATTCAATGTCACTATGCCAGCTTTTCTTCCTTTTTTATGAAGACTGTCCACACCTTCTTTTGCTGTCTCATAGGAAGACCCCAACAGAACTAATAGTTCCTGTGCATTCTCACAATGATACCCTTCTGCTTTGTCGTATTTCCTGCCAGAAAGCGCACCATACTCTGTAAATAACTTTGGCAGCAATTCATCTGCCTGCTGCATAGCAAGATGAAGTTGATAACGATTATTAATTAAATCCGGCTCATTCATATAAGAACCCACCGTAATTGGATTGGAGAAATCCAAAAAAGGATATATTTCTTTTTTGGGTCCAATAAACTGTCGCACTGTCTCATCTTTTTCAAATCGCAAACATCGTCTTTTTTGATGGCTAGTAAAAAAACCGTCATATGCAACCACCACCGGAAGCCGGACTTGTTCTGCCAAACGCAATGCAATAATATTAAAATCATATACTTGCTGTACTGTATGCGCGAACAATATTGGCCAGCCTGCATTCAACAAATACATAATATCACTGTGGTCCCCTTTAATCGACAACGGACCCGAAACTGTCCGGCAAGCCACATTCATCACCATTGGATAGCGAGTGCCAGACTGAACAGGAAACTGCTCTAAGGCATACAACAAACCATTAGCGCTCGTCGCATTGATAACCCTGCCGCCACCGACTGAAGCACCATAG
Source organism: Lachnospiraceae bacterium UBA3401 (assembly GCA_002358575.1). Taxonomy (GTDB): domain Bacteria; phylum Bacillota; class Clostridia; order Lachnospirales; family Lachnospiraceae; genus COE1. Next base: position 5,587 of record DEPD01000072.1, read on the forward strand.
CAAATACCTGCAGCACTGTGCTCTCCTTCCGCGGCAATCATAATTAAATCTGTCTCGCCTCTGGCACGCATATCGTCAAGGTTTTCTGCAATCTGGGTGGAAGGCGTAATTGGATAGTATCCCATCAAGTCATATCCAATCTGTTTGATTGCAATCGCTGCAATCTCATTTCCGCCTGCGTACTCAATTACTTGCTTTTCCATTAGACCTCGCCCCCTTCTATCCTTTTTTCAGTCAGATAAGATTCTGAGGTAATATATCCATCAGGTCCAGTTTTTATATAATAATCTGGTGCGCGTAGCATATCCTGATTGGGCAGGAAATACTGTTTATCTGCATGTTCTGCCTCGACGCCTCGCACCAAAGCGTTGGTCGGACACACATCCACACAGCGCATACAACCCTTGCAGTGATAATAATCAAGTCCTCGATTCACCATCATTGTTCTGTCCTTAAATTCTCCCTCAGCAAACTGAAACACCATATCTGGACAAGTGGAATCGCACAGACCACAATTGATGCAGCGCTCCTTGATAAAGACTGGAAGATACCCCTGCCTGGAAGGGGATAAATCCGCTGTCACAGTACTGCCAAACCGCGGGTTTACACCGCCAATTGGCGCTGTCACATATCCCCACTCCTGCCCTTTATTAGACATATTGGAATTATTTTCCTGATTGACTCTGCTCTTAAAAATAGCAATCTCTGCCTTTGATAATTGACGCACCTGCTCATAGCCTTGTTCAAGCCCCTTTAAGTTGCCCTCAAGTGCCGCCGGATACTTTCTGCCAAGACTATCCCTGCAAATCTGTCTGGCGCGATCCAATTCGATAAATCCCATCACTTTTGCCATTGCTCCCAACATAACCACATTCATTCTTGATTTTGTCTCCATCGCAATCTGTCTTGCATCAACCACATAACACTCCCTGATTGTATCCGGCAAATTTCCCATCATTTTCTCCTGCCCGCGATCCAGCGCAATAATAACTCGCGTCTGCATACCACATCCTGTCCATGTCTTTTTGTCACGCATTAATGCCTGATGAAAAATAACAAGCAAGTCTGGATTAACCACTGGCGAATGCACTCGAATTTCGTTTTCCGGAAGGCAAAAACGAATATATCCTTTCACTGGTGTCCCTGTTTTTTCAGAACCATAGCTAGAAAATCCTGCACTGTTGAGATTTAAATATTTTACTGCAAGTTCTCCCACCATTTTTCCGCACAAATTTGCACCCAACCCGCCAATACTCTCCAAGCGGATTTCATAATAGCCCTTCTGCTGAAAGAACTCTTTAATACTGACTGCCATAGCTGTTCCTCTCCTCTTTCTTGTATTGATTATCTGCTCTAAAATTTAGTATGGCATTTTTGCAAAAAAAATATGCGTGACGGATTACTTTTCACCGTCACGCAGCTGCTCCCATCAAGGTATATACAATTGTTCCAACTACACCACTTCCCAAAATAATTGTGATGGCATTTAGTTTAAACTTTCTAAGTAAAAATAGTGCCACAACAAAAATCATCAACTCAACATATCTAAGATTTCCAAGTACCACCGCTTCCAGTTCTGCCTGAAACAGCCCCAACATCAAAATGGAGGCACCAGCAGAAGCAATCAGCGCTACAACTGCAGGTCTTAAAGAGCCAAGTACCACTTGAACACCGCTCACTGTGCGATACTTATAATAAAAATGCGCCAGCGTCAAACAGATAACAAACGATGGAATAATACAGCCTATACTACAGAGCAGCACACCTGGAATCCCCGCAATACGCATCCCCACAAAGGTCGCAGAATTGATAGAAATGGGTCCTGGGGTCATCTCCGCCACTGTAATCAAATCTGAAAATTCCTCCATAGTCATTAGATGATGAATGTTCACAATTTGTTCCTGAATCAGTGGAATCGCCGCATATCCTCCACCTACGCTAAACATTCCAACCTGGATAAAGGCAAAAAACAATTTTAACAGCAGCATTTATGACACCTTTCCCTTCTTTTTGTTATTGAACGTGACATATAAATCAACAAGACCAATTCCAAGGCAGACAAAGATAATGAGCATGGCACTGACATCAAATAAATAGGTCGCCACAAATGCCACCACCATCATCACAATATACAAAATTCGCTTTGTTTTTATTACATTTCCAGCCAGATTGATTACGACATCAAAAATAACCGCCGCAACACCTGCGCGCATTACCTGAAGCGCTGTGGCAATATAGGGATTCGTGCGAAACTGATCATAAAATAGCGAAATAATTGAGATAATGATTATTGGCGGCAGTATCGTTCCTAAAATCGCTATCAAAGAACCAATAATGCCAGCCATTCGATATCCAATAATAACGGATGCATTCACCGGAAGTGGCCCTGGAGCAGACTGCGTAATTGCAGTCACATCTAGCATTTCGTCCTCCTCAAGCCATTTAAGCTCCTCCACATACCTTTTTTTCATCAGAGAGACAATGACAAATCCACCTCCAAAAGTGCAGGCGCTCAGGACAAACATAGATTTAAACAAAGTCCATAACTTACTGTAGTCCTTTTCCATATATCCTCCATTTTATTTTCCAATTTTCTTTTTATTATGCGAAATTATCCAAATTATATGTATCCTTTTCAAAAATTCCTATCTTTAATGATCATTAAATTTCCAACAAATCCTTACAATCCGTTTTATCACTTCATCTGTATTTCCTGCCGGTTTCAACTTGCGGCATTTTACCTCAAAGATACTGCCATCTAATATCTCCACCATAAACTTATCTTCTCTGTCAATTGTAGTGATATCCTTGATCCTCATATCCTCTGCCTCATTAAGCAAGTCAAATAGCTTATCCTTAAAGTAATTTAATTTCATTTTTAGCTCCTTTTCAGAATACAAGTTTGTATAGGTAACAATATACTACTAATAATCGTTTCTTACTACACTATATCAACTTTTTCGCCCTAAAACAAGATAAATCGATTTACACATCTCGACACATCTCGACAAAAGTGACCGCTCTGCGTGCGATTTTTAGTTGTTATTCAACAAGAAATTTGTTAGAATAAAGGCGAAGAAAGTAATACCAGAAACAGTGCAGACGCAGATTTGCACCGTTTCATAAACCATTATTTAGGAGAACTGTTTTGGATAAGGAATTTGGACATTTGGAAATAAAATTAAATGATTTACTCAAAGAACGGGGATTAAACAAAAATAAGTTATCCCACAAAGCTGAGATGAATTGGAAACAAATTGATAATTATTGTACAAATACTGTTACGCGGCTAGATGTATCTGTTCTGTGCAAACTTTGCACCGCCCTAGACTGCGAGATACAAGACTTGCTGGTATTTTATCCGCCAGAAGACAGAACAAAAAATTAAAAACCCACATAAAAACAGATGCAAAGTATTGAAATAGCACTTCACATCTGTTTTCTTGTATGTCATTATTGATGGATTGCCTTTCTTGTCTTATGGATAAAACCCCTTACTTTTGTTCGCTGTAAAAAAATATCATAACTCTTAATAATCAGCACAGAACATGCTGCCTGCTCCATAATTTTATCTGTGCGGAATCCAGTCACCACTTCTTGGATTCCCCAGTCAAGCGAAGCTCCCATAATAATCAGATCATATTTGTCAGAAAATTCTACCACTCGTTCAATCAAATCACCGCTACAAACCATAATCTCTGCGGGTTGGTCAAATTTGGCCGCTGATTTATCAAGATACGCTTTTGTGCTCTCCACATCCTCCTCATGATCCACCACATTTAAAAGCGTAATATTTGCATTGTAAGCATTCGCAATTCGGTTAACCACCTTTGCTGTCATCTTAGAATACCTTCCACCACCATAAGGAAATAAAATATTTTGAAAAGTTTGCTCCTGTCCATGCATACGCAACACGCCAACATCTGCTGGCGCCTCCTGCAACATCCGATAGGTAATATTTCCATGCATATATTTTACTAAACCAGAACCATGCCACCCCATAATTACAAGCGGATTTTTTTCTTTCTTGACGACCGACATAATAGCATGGAACGCATCTCTGGAATTAATCAGCACAGGGCGCATATACGGTTCCGACTCATACTCTTTTAACTTTTGAACCACACTGTCTTGAACTCCCATTGACTGCATCATAACATCATAGTCTGCAATTGTGAGCAAATTATCTGGAAAAACATTGACTTTTATTGGAACTACTGTCGTGGATTCCTCCGCCAATGCAATCTTCCTGCCAAAATTTAAAAGTCCATCTGCTGTTTTTGGATTGGATACTGGAATAATAATCTCATTCTTTCTATTTTCTTTTTTCTGCTCCTTAATTTCTGGCACATCAACAATTGAGATACCCTTGGAAGCATATTTTAGTTTTGGCATAACAAAATAATAATATAAAATGCCAACCCCAATTACAGAAACAGCAATAATCAGCGCTGGACGGTCTGAAATCGCCAGATTAAAAATCAAAAATAAATTCATTCCAATTCCAAGTAACGGCGTGATCGGATAGAATGGCACACGGAATTTCCGCTCAAGCTCTGGCTTTTTCTGTCGAAAAATAATAAGCGCCACATTGACTAAACTGTAGCCTGTCAGCGAAAAAATACTTGTCACTGTTGAAATATGTTCCAAATCTCTAATCGACACTGCTATAAAGACAATGATGGAAGACACCACAATCGAAAAAACAGGTGTTTTTGTCGTTCTGTTAATTGCCTTAAACAAACTTGGCAGACGCTGGTCTCTCGCCATTGCAAATGAGGTTCGTGAGGACGCCATCACTGCTGTATTAATCGAGGAAAGCGTCGCCAATATTCCAGCAAAAGCAAACAGGTATCCCCCCACTACTCCGCCGATTTTTACCGCAGTATCAATCATAGGTGTGCTGGTAACTTCTGGCACAAGCTGCTGCCATGGCAGAATTCCACAGCCAATAAAGAAAACAGAAGTCTTTATCACTATTACTGCCGCAATAGAAATTAAAATCGCTTTTGGAATTGTCTTTTCCGGTTCAATAACCTCCTCGCTCGCAGTCGTAATCAACCCATAACCAATATAGGTCATATACAAAAATCCCATCGCATTAAAAACACCAGGCATTCCCTGTGGCATATAGGGTGTTTGATTCTGCATATCAATATGGAAAATCCCAATCACAACATAAAGTGCAAGCAAGGCAACCAACAATGTAGTAATTACATTCTGTAATGCCCCAGAACTTTTTGTACCTTTAATATTCGTGAACATAACATATATCACAAGCAAATATGCTGCTGCCATCTGCGGAATAAACGGAAAGATATAATTAATAAAATTGCCAAATCCAAGTGCAAACAATCCACATGACATTGCATAGCCAAGCCAAAATCCCCATCCACAGATAAATCCAACAATATTGTTTCCTGTCGCCTCTTTCACATAGACATAACCGCCGCCTGCTTTTGGTATGACTGTGACAAGTTCTGCAAAAGACAACCCTGTAAACACCGCTGCAATACCCGCGAGAAAAATAGCGAGCGATGCCCCTGGTCCTGCTGTTGCATAACTGGTTCCCGCCAGAACAAAAATGGCAGATCCAATCATTGTTCCAATACTGATCATCAATGCGGAATACATTCCAAGTGTTCTGTCCAGTTTTTGTTTCATATCATATCCCTTCTCCCCATTTATTTTCTTTTCTCTAGCAAAATCCTCTGCGCCGCGCCTCCTCAAACAATTTAGGCTGAATGTCTGGATAGGTCCACGCTGAAGGCATTTGATGTGTAATCACAATTTTCTCAATCTCATTATGCAATTTGGGTTCTAACTGTTTCACCGTTGCAAAATATAGCATTCCAAAAGTTTCTTCCCCGTCAAAATTATCCTCTGCTATCACAGAATACACACAGACTGGCTGTATATTAAAATCAATCGCCCCTGTCTCCTCGTACAGTTCCCGCTTTGCTGTATCCAATATCATTTCCTCAGGTTCCCTGTGTCCGCCTGGAATTTCCAATGTATCTCTAAACTTATGTTTGCAGAATATGTATTTTCCATCTTTTACTGCAACAATTACTGCAAATTTTAATAACTTGTCATCTATATCTTCATAAAAATTGACAGTCATTATTTCTCCTTTTCTTTTCATAGTTTTTTGGAATCTTATTTCTCAAAAAATTATTACTTCATCTACATTGTTTACTGCTTCTCTATCATATCAAAAAAATCAGTCCCCGTAAACTCCAAAACAAAATTCGTACTGCAAAAGTTATCACCCATTACTTTTCACACCCACACCATGCACTTGCTGCAATTCACACCAAATCATTATAAATGAATACGAAATCTAGCGTGGATGTGTATTATAGCATCAGCCTGTGGCTTTACATAAATCTGCAAAACCACAGGCTGACCTATCAAGAACAATCCCAATTGTACAATATATTGCTAAAATCCCGTTTTATTAGCGCTTCCTTATTGATAAATAGATTGGCGACGCCGCAGTCTCCCCACAGCACATAATCCTCTCCATCCTCACCCATATCGGAATCAATCTGAAGCAAAAGTGTGTCATAGTATTTCCTATCTTCTTTATCTTCTCTCGGATCAAACTGGATAAATCCTGGATATCCAAGCATCTTGTGACCCAATCCAGACAATTCCTCACTCAGATAGTTATCATCATCTGTATCTTCCCCAAAATATTCATACCAGTTTTCTTCGTCAATCTCCTCGCCTGTTACTGCTTTTACTGCCTGCACAAACACTGTTGGAAAATCTTCTATATCAGAACTCATAGAATCTATTCCTGCGCGGAATGAAAGCGCTGCCTGACGGAAAATCGGTGTGCCATAGTCATCCACTTCCTCTGCCCTCACAATATCCAATGCCTGTACCTGTTCTTCAGTGACATCTTGTCTTACAGTATCATGGAACACCACACGAAAATCTTTCTGCGAAACTGGATCATCAAAGTCCATACCAAACACATCATCATCCACTGTAATAAAAAACTGTAGCATTCCCTCTTTTGACAGTTCTGTGTCAAACGCACACAAGTCTGAAAAATTAATCTGTGCGAGCAGCATCATCCTTTCGCCCTTACTATCTGTTGGATATTCTTTCTCCATATCCCAATAAGGCAGTCCACCAAACTTGCTATCTGTTAGAGATGGCTGCACTGTATTTGGCTTCCTTTCAATAAAAATAGCCGGAATGCCTGTCATCTCTTTGATTTTCTCTACAATCTTGACCGCTTTCTCGCTTGGATTATAATCATCTTCCATTATACTACCTCCAACACACTCAATCAACCTTTAATATCAGTTTCAGCACGCGCCGCACACAGATTTCCATGCCCGCGCGTGTAAGTACACCTTTGTCTAATGCCTCTTGTAACCGTTCTGGAAAACCTGTCGCCATTTTGATATCATTTCCTGCCTTGACTTCCTTATAGTGCTCACCGTTTGTCCACCAGTCGGTTGTCACCACACCGTCAAATTCCCACTCACCACGCAAGATATCCTCTAACAATTCTCGATTCTCAGAAGCCCGATAGCCATTTACAATGTTATAAGAAGACATAATCGCCCATGGCTTTGCTTCTTTTACAATAATCTCAAAGGCTTTTAGATAAATTTCTCTGACAGCGCGCTCAGATGCTCTTGAATCGCTGTTTTTGCGATTTGTTTCTTTATTGTTGAGGGCAAAATGTTTCACTGTCGCACCGACATGATTGCTCTGAATGCCACGAACCATTGCCGCTGCAAGCTTTCCTGTAAGAAATGGGTCTTCCGAATAATACTCAAAATTCCGACCACAAAGCGGACTGCGATGGATATTGACAGCAGGGGTAAGCCACATTGCAATATTGTTCTCTTTAACCTCTGCACCGCCAGCTTCTCCGACTTGTTCTACCAACTCCTCATTCCAAGAACATGCAAGCTGTGTCGCACAGGGCCATGCCGTCGTATACACACTGCACTCTGGCGCAATGCGCAAACCAGCCGGACCATCCGCAGTCATAATATTCGGAATCCCATAATCAGGCAGATTTCCCCAGCCAAATGTATTTGCAACGCCTGTGTTTGGTTGTCCACCCAGCAAATGCGCAAGCTGCTCATCAGACAGTTGTGCTATAAATTCATCCAGCGTAATTGTCCCCTCTGCCACTTCTTTTAAGAAGTGATGTTGCTGTGCAGCAGTATTTGTCCACAGATGATAACGTTTTCCAGCACGCGCCGCAGGCGAAAATCCATCTGTCTCCTCAACGGTAAGTGGGGGCAGTGCGTTTGCATCCGTCTCGACAGGTTCCAAAAGCGGCAACTCTTCATAACTTCCATCAGCAAGCATCCGCTTTTTCAGACTTGCAGGCGCACATTTTCTGGACAACTGTTGCGTGATAATATCTTCTTGTACTTCATACTGATACGCCAGTTCCACAACATCACGCACAGATACGCCAACAAAGAATCGGTACATCCCTTTTTCCAGAACATACGCAGATGCCTTGATTTTTCCAAGGTCATCATAGGAGGCCATATCATTCACATTCCATGACAACACAATGCTCTGACTCTCCCCAGTCTGCAAAAGTCTAGTCTTTTGAAATGCCGCAAGCTGTTTTGTCGGTTTTCCAAGCAGTCCCTGTGGTGCGCCGAAATACGCCTGCACAACTTCTTTTCCTGCTCTTTTTCCAACGTTTGTGACAACAACTGGCACATAAATCTTACCGCTTTCTTCATACGCTGCCCCTGCTGTCAGTGTAAAATCCGTGTAGGATAACCCAAAACCAAATGGATAATTCACTTTTTTGTCCGCATCAGGAATGGTTTCAAAATAGCGATATCCCACATAAATATCCTCTGTGTAATCCACAAAACGCTCCGACGCATGGAAATTGTCTGTGGATGGGTAGTCCTCTAACGTGCGTGCAAAGGTATCCACCAATTTTCCACTTGGATTGCCTTCACCCACCAAAAGCTCTGCGGTGGCAAGTCCTCCTTCAATACCGCCTTGCCATGCCATCAACACCGACTGAATTTTTGCATTGTCATGAAACCAGCAAGAATCCACCATACCGCCAACATTCATAACAACAATCACTTTTGGAAAATTTGCAGTCACCGTATCAACCATTGTCCGCTCCGCGTGCGTTAGACAAAAATCCCCATCCTCAAAAATTTCTGCGGATTGTTTTGCCATTGCATCCTCAGTAATACAAAGATTTTTGTTCTCGGTATTTACAATGCTCTTTCTGTCCCAACCCTCACCAGAAAAGCGACATATTGTAATAATCGCCGTGTTTGTATAGGCTCTTGCCTTCTTTAATAATTCTATTGGAACTTCTGGCTCTACGGTCATACCCGGCACACGTCCCTGTTGATACTGTGCCTTTACATTCTCCCGATAATATGCAGCCAACTCCTCAAAAACAGTTACCTTGTCCTTTAAAAGAGAGAACCCTTCATATAAATTTCTTGCATAGGAAACGGTCACTTCTCCACTTCCTCCGCCTCCGCGCACATAGTCAAAACTTGCCTTGCCAAATAAAGCAACCTTGCTGCCCTTTGCAAGCGGCAGTAAATCCCCATCATTTTTTAAAAGCACTATGCCCTCTTTTGCTGCTTCCTTTGAGAGTGCAATATGCTTACTACTTGCTGTCACTTTCTCACCATTCTCCCCCAATGGAAGATTTGGCTGGTACATCACTCGTGTCCATTTCTGCATTTTCGTTTCCTCCTTATTCTTTCCTTATTATAATAACAGATTTAGCAACTATTTCCAACTAATATTTGCTTTTTTATGCCTCCGCTTGTCGCTGGATAAACCCTTTTGTTCTCCATTTCCCTGACTGCCATCGCAAAAACATAAACAGAGCGCGAACACACTCATCTGTTGCAAGCCCTATATAAGCGCCCACCGACAGCAGATTTAAATGGATTCCAAAAAACCATGTACCGCCAACCATACACACATACATAAACAGCACACCTATTATCGTTGTGAATACAGCGTCGCCGCTGGTCTTTAACGCTTGACCAAACACCAGATTGGTCACACGCCCCACCTCAAGTACAATGTCAATTGCCAGCAATGTTTTTACCAGCCGAACCATCTCCATGTCCTCTGTAAAAATCCGAATGAGTGCATCTGCACTGAGAAAAAACACCACTTCCAATCCTGCTGCCACGACGATTCCAATATATGCTGCTTTCTTAGTACCCTTGTCGCAAGCCTCATAATCCCCCTCGCCAATGCGCCAGCCGGTCATAATGGCATTTGCCTGTGCCAATGCCGCCCCTGCACAATACGAAAAGTTTGCAATCTGCGCAGCATACGCCCTTGCTGTCACATGAAAACCAAATTCGTCCATCTGGTTCAGAAAACGAATTGTCAATGTCATTGCGACATTGTACAAAGCAGTTTCCAGCGCTGAAGGCAATCCGACCTTGATAATCTGTGCAAAAACCTCCATATTTTTTAATCGCTCTGAATCCTCCTTTGCCTTGACCAGAATTTTAGATGCCACTATCACAATTCCCAAATTCAAGATTCGTGAAAAGACCGTTGCCGCCGCCACACCTGCCACTCCCGCGTTCAATCCAAACAGAAAGACTGCATTCAGGCAAAGATTTACTGCATTTGCTATAAGCGTTGCGATTAGTGGCTGCTTTGTATAACCAAATGCACGCAGATAACTAGAAAAAATTGGAATCAGCGCATTTAAAAAACAACATCCACCCACAATTTTCAAATATATTGTGGCATAATCCATCAAAAGCGGCGCCACGCCCACAACTTCCAATATTGTCCCTGAAAATACATACAGAAAGATAGACAGCACAATACCAATCACTGCATTAAAAATCGTTCCTAACTGTCTTGCCTGATAGGCGACTCCAATTCGTTTTGCTCCAATATATTGTGTCATCACAGCAATCATCCCCGACGACACCACATGAAACATAATAATAAACACGTTGATATACGTATTTGCCGTACCAACTGCACCAACTGCATTGTCTCCTACAGTGGAAAGCATAATGGTATCAACCATACCCGCCAGCATATGGCACAAAGTTTCCAGTGCAATCGGTATATATAGTTTGGTAAATGATTTCATTTGTCCTTCCTGCCTTTCCATCTTCTCTATGCAAACACTACTGTTTTATAAACTCAGATTCCACCTCGGATAACTTAAAACAAAATCTACACAAGCACTGCTGTCTCGTATGCTCCCAGTGTGCCCGAAAACGATTGTCCCTCTATAAGATTTTGTCTCCCCACCAACTCTGGCAATTTTACTGCACCTGTTTTTGTGTGAAAAATCACAGTAATATATTGATCGCCCAAATGTCTTGTACTATAAAAAAGTCCTTTTTCATCCTCTGTATACTGCTCTGCAATACTTCCTTTTGTAAGTACTGGATAGGTATGTCGAATGCGAATCAATGTATGATAATATTGTAACAGCGACTGATTTTGCCTGTTTTTATCCCAAAGCATACCACGTCTACAATCTGGATCAGGTCCACCCTCAATCCCAACTTCATCACCGTAATAAATCATTGGCATACCAGGTAACAAAAGTTGAAGTGCCGCCGCAAGTTTTTGTTTTTCAAAATCTTTATGCGCACTATTCAAAAAGCGTTCGGTATCATGTGTATCAATAAAGTTCCACAAATATCCTTCTAAATTTGTGTGTAAATTTCCTTTTATAAAATTCAAATTTCCTACGAAGGCGGAAATAGACATCTTCTGGGTCACGATCAAATCGATCACAGAACGAGAAAACTGATAGTTCATAACGCTGTCCCACTCATCACCTTCCAGAAAATCCTCCGCAAAATGCCAGATTTCACCGACAATCAACACATCTTTTTTTACTGCCTTTATCTCCCGTCGAAAACGCTTCCAAAATGTGTGACTTACTTCGTCCGCCACATCAAGGCGCCAGCCATCTATATTGCACTCTCGAATCCAGTAGGACGCGACATCAATCACAAAATCCGCCGTTTCTCTATTTTGGAGATTTAGTTTTGGCATCATACTGGCATAGCTAAATGTCTTGTAGTTGGGCTTTTTGCCCCGTTCCATTATCAGCGGAAAATCCTTGATATAATACCAATCCAAGTAGGCAGATTGTTCCTTATTCCTCATAATATCGCGAAAGGCAAAAAAGTCCACTGCCGTATGGTTAAACACTCCGTCTAAGATCACATACATGCCAAGCTTATGCGCCCTGTCAACCAGCTCTTTTAAATCCTCCTTGTCACCAAAAGACGGGTCGATTTTATAATAATCATCAATATTATATTTATGGCTGGAATTAGAACTAAAAATTGGTGTCATATAGAGAATATCCACACCCAACTTTTTCAGATAATCGAGATGGTCTATAATTCCTCGAAGCGATCCTTGCAAGTTTGCATCGTGACCGATGGGCGCCTGATACCAAATTTCATCAGACACCTGCTTCTCTGTGGCAAAACGAGATGGAAAAATCTGATATAAAACTTTGTTCTCCGCCCACAAAGGCAGTTCAAACAACTCTTCTTCTCTAAGATTTTGCGGACAGTCATACATCTTCTCAATATCTGTAATACAGCAATTATAAAAACCATGATTTCCATAAAAGATTTTATTTCCCTCTATATCCTCGATTTCAAAAAAATACCGTAAACAGACCATATCGATTGTGACCAGCGTCTCATAATAGTCAATATAATTGTCAGAGCAGGCAAGTGTCATCTCCTGTTCTTGCCTTGTATCCATCATCTTTAGTGGCAAATACTTATCTTGTGTATGGAGAATAATTCGCGCTATATCTCCCTTTTTCGTTTCCAATCGAATTAAAAAATGTCCTTTCTCCACCGCATAACAGTATCTCTTATCTGCAAAATGTCTAATTGCCGCATACTCCATCGTAGTTTCCTCCATCTGTTCAAAATCTTATAATACTGCTGCAATCGGTTATACTCACGACAGATGAAATCTGCCGTGAGTATCGCGCTAACCGCAGCCGCAAAGCGGCATGTTTCCTTATGCGGTTGTGCGCATCATATGATACTGAGCGGTCAGTCTTTTCGACCGCCAGTATAGCATCTCCTAATTGCAGCAGCATATTAGACCGTTTATATGAAAAAGCGAAAGGATTTACGGTCTATACTTGTATTGTACTCTTATACATGCTATAATTCTTGTAATATTATCCTACTTTTTTAACACAATCCTATGATGAGGTGCAAAAATGACTCCTACACCTTTACACGAGACAAAAATACACGGCATTATCACCTTTCCTTACAGTGTCTACCGCGGGCGTATTCCAGAGTGGATTTCCTCCTTTCCACTGCACTGGCATGATGACTTTGAGCTAATTTACTGTGCCAACGGTCAGATACAAGTTACCATCTGGGGAAAGGCTTATGAACTTTGCGCTGGAGATATGGTGCTTATTCTCCCTCATGCAGTGCATTCTATCGAACAGGGGAACTCAGATGGCGGAGAATACTTTAACATTATGTTTCACCCATCACTTTTTAAGGGTGCAGAAGACGATTTGTGTTATGACAAGTATGTACTTCCTTTTCTGAATGATGAAAAGACACTAGACTGCTTTTATCCAATCAGTTCCTGTTTTAATCAGACGATACTCCCCTGCGTCCAATCATTACTTGCGCACCGTCACGAAAGTTACACCACATATGAATTAATGATTAAATCAAATCTTTTTCTTTTGCTGCATTATATGATTCAGCAGAGTGTCGCTGCCACCAGTGATAACAGCACCTTACAATTATCCTACAGCCGATTAAAAAACGCTCTGTATTATGTTCAGAAATTTTATGACCATGACATTACTATCAAAAAAGCTGCCAGACAATGCGGTTTCTCCGAAAGTCATTTTATGAAGCTTTTTAAAGAATTTACAGGTATGAGTTTTAACGCCTATCTGGTAAATTATCGCTTGGAGCTGGCAGCAAAACAGCTTGCCGAGACAGATCTGAAAGTCATCGATATTATGGAAAACTGCGGTTTTCACAATCAATCTTACTTCACGCGGGCATTTCACAAAAAATATCAGAAAACACCGCTAATGTACCGAAAAAACTGCTGTCCGACTACGCAGACAGCAGAAAATAAATGAATTTAAAAAAATATTATAAATTGTATCAATCGTCCTGAGATTTTATGCCGCTCATCAACGCTTTCAAAATCTCAGGATATTGACACATATAAGTATGCCTGTCAAAGAGTCCAAGACGCTCTCCATCTCCCACAAAAATACCATTGTCCCACCAAATACACGGAACTTCAATCTCTTTGGCAGCATGCACATAATACTCTGCCCACTGAGCGCGCTCAGATTCGTTATCCCGATTCATAGCCGCAAACTCTCCAATGATAACCGGCGTTCCCTTGTCAATAAAAAGTGTTTTTAAATCACTCATTAACTTGTCAATTGCTACGGTGTCATGATTCCATGCGCTTCTGCCATTTGGATTTAATGCAAAATCATACGGCTCGTATGCGTGAACTGAAATTATGACACGCGTGTCATTTTCTGGCACTTTGATCTGTTGAATGCCAACACTGCAGTTTGCAGCGTATCCTGGAATCATCAGCATCCGATATGGATTTGAGCCGCCTGACGCACGCACTGTGTCCACAAACACTTGATTTATCTGATTGACAACTTCCCAGCCTTCCGCATCGCCGCCATTCCACTCAAGAGAAGTTCCAACCTTTCTGGGTTCATTTTGCCCCTCGAAAATCAAGTGCTCATCATAGTCCTTAAATACCTCTGCAATCTGCGCCCACACTGCCTTCATCTGAGCAGAAGCGCGCTCAAGATTGTCATAATAAGGATAATTCCAATCCTCATGATGCACATTAATAATCACATATGCGCCCTTATTGTACGCATAGTCGACTACTTCCTGTACCCGTTCCATCCAACTCTCTGTAATTTGATACTCTGGTTCTGGTCCAAGATGGTTTGTCCAAGATACCGGAATACGAATCACATTAAAACCTGCACCAAGAACTGCATCAATCAACTCTTGTGTTACTTTCGGATTGCCCCATGCTGTCTCAAATTTGTATGGCGCATCAATTCTTGTGATATCTGTTCTGGTAGAATCAAGCGTATTTCCTATATTCCATCCAATTTTCATATCCCTCACTATATCCATAGCAGTCATATCCTCCATGTCTCGATTTTCGTTTACTGTGGTCACAGCTTCCGCAAGAACATTCTCTGCCAAATTATCTGTCCCCTCTACACTGTCCGCCAGCGTATTTTCTGTAATACTGCTATTGCTATCTGTCTCGCTTCCTCTAATAACAGACATTGCAGCGGCATCTTTCGCCCTGCCGCATCCTGCCAAAAGTAAAGCTGTACCGATTATAAAAATATTACAGACTGTTTTTTGCCAAAATGTATTTGATATTCTTCTTTTCATAATAATGTACCTCATAAATTTTGTGTGGCAGAAACTGAATCTCCAATCACCAATTTTCCACTCACTACAATCCTGCTGCCTGTGCGATCTTCACCGCACATCATAGCAATCAGCAAATCAACTGCCTTACCTGCCATCTTTATGGCATCCACCTCAATTGTAGTCAATTTTAGTGAAGCAAAATTTAAAAAAGTATAATTGTCAAATCCTACCACAGAAATATCTTCTGGAATACAATAACCTTCTTGTTTTAGCTGCTTTATCAACACATATCCCGCATCGTCACAGTTACAGACAAATGCAGTTGATTGGCATTTTATCTATAATAACCTCTAGAGCGTGTTTATATCCCATCTCCTCCGCTTTTTTCCTAATGGACGCAGCAGATTTCCGACGCCTTCCTTATTGTTAAGTGCCTTGGAAACTGTCACTGTACTGACTCCCATCTCCCTCACGATATCACGCATCGTAACATCTTTTGCCATATCACAATCCTCCATGCCAAACTATTCCAGTCAGAAGCTGCCTCCTATCTTGATTGGAATTAGGAATTGTTCAGAAATTACTTGTGACAAGGAGGTCGTATAAATGTCCAGCTACAAAAAAGAAAACCACAGGCATAGCGGGCTATGCCAAGATTCTCTGATGCCGCAGGTACACATTTAGACAAGTCATTGCCATGAGTAATTTATTAACAGTTTCTTAGAACTACTTCACAATTTCAAGAATGCCATCGGCATTCTTGCTGCGGCGTGCGCGTCAGCTTTGCTGACATAAAACCAATTCGCACGCCTGCAATAAAACCTATTTGTAGAACCCGTCAAGCGCATCCTGTACACTCTGTTTATATGTCTCCTGGAACTGTGCGGCTGTCATTTCGCCTGTCAAAAGTTTTGGAAAATCCCACTCAAGTCCCAATGCCTCCCAAACATCGACACAGCTTCTCGAACCCATGTACTTCATCACCGCATAGTTCTCTTCTGTAATAGCTGCATCCTCCCACCATGTAAGGTTACTGTCACGAACATCGATATCTCCCTGATACCAATTTGCCCAATCCTCAAACACTGTATAGACAAACTCTGGGTCTTTCACACCGGCAGGAATCATCCAGGCACTACCCTTTGATGCGCTCTTGAGTGCATTTGTATCCTGGTTGCCACTAGGACCAATTGGCCATGGACACCATGTCACATCAAAACTCAACTCAGAATCTTTGTTTGCATCAGAAATCCATGCTGCATCAATAAAAAATGCAACTTTACCATCCATATAAGCGTTCTGATTTGCATCCCAGTCATCCGCATTCCATGGATATGCAACGTGATCTACATTATACATATTATAAATAAAATCAAGTACTTCTGCAACCTCAGGACTTGAGAAGGATTCTGTTGGTCCCATTGCAACGCCTGTGCCATTGCTCATCAGAAGATTGCTAAATAAAGTCGTCCAAACAGCACCGTATCCATACACATCTGTCACACCATCACCGTCTGTATCTTGGGTCAATGCCAGCATATATTCTCTCCATTTATCCCAAGTCCACTCACCTTTTTCATACAGTGCATTGGGGTCTTCCAGACCTGCCTCATCCAGCATCTGCTTGTTAAATGCAAGCATATTTGTATCTTGCAAAATAGAATCTCCTGTCACAGATCGGAACAGATAAGTACCATCACCTGTGCCAATATCCACCCCTGAAAAAATCATCTGATCACTTATAACATCTGCATCTGCTGGAAGTACTTCATTTAAGTTAGTCGCAAATCCGTTAAGTGCTGCCGGAATACCAAACTGCAAATCAACTTCATAAATATCACAGTCTGGCTGTCCTGCCAGAATAGAAGTGTTGATTGATTCTTTTACGCCATTGAATGTCAGATTCACAAACTCAATCTCCACATCATACTTTTCCTCTACAGCTTTAAGATTGTCAAACTGCATCTGCGCCTCATCTGGATCACTCATGGATGGATTGTCATCAATACTTGTATGCGTACTGTCATAATAGTGCGGATACCAGCAGCCAACCTTGAGAACCCTATGTCCTTGTGAAGATGGTGCTGAGGAATCCTTCTCTGATGACCCCTGCGCTTTGTCATCGCCAGAATCAGCGGCTGGCGTCTGCGCCTCATTGTTTGTGTTCGCAGCCGGTGTCTGGGTCTGTGCGCTATCACCAGAACTGCCTCCGCAAGCTGTAAGTCCCATTATCATTGACATACTTAATCCAAGTGCTATTAATTTATGAATATTCTTTTTTATCATTATTTGATACCTCCTATTTTATTCTATTTCTGTTAATATACATTACTCTGTCTCTGAATCCATGCCAACTTTCACGCTGTATACTTCCCATGCGCCGGACGCCTCACACTGCATTCTTGCACCCCACTTAGACACATCACCACCACAGTACTCTGCTATCATCTCAAACGGAATATATGCCTTGCTGCCGTCTGTAATTGCCTTTCCGTTCGTGCCATCGCCAACACGCATCCAACCTGCTTCTGCATCAGGAAGTACAATCCACATATCGTCGTTTTCACTTGCGTAAGTCACCTCTACAACAGAACCTGGTACAAGTGCTGCAAGAATATCCTCTGTCATATCCTTGCCATCTTGTGCCCAGCCGTCTCCTTTCGCTGTAAATCCCTCAAATTCCATCACGTCTGTAAGACTGTAACTTTTTGCTGCCTGACCAACTTTCACACTGAACACTTCCCATGCGCCAGACACCTCACACTGCATTGTCGTGCCCCATTTGGAAACGTCATCACCACAGTATTCTGCCAACATTTCAAACGGAATTTGTGCCGTTGTCTTGGAATCGTTGATTGTAGAACTTCCATTCGTGCCGTCCCCAACGCGCATCCAACCTGCTTCTGCCTCGTTCATAACAATCCACATATCGCCACTTTCGCTTGTAAAAGAAATCTCTACAACAGAACCTGGTACAAGCGCCGCAAGAATATCCTCTGTCATAGCAAACCCATTCTGCGCCCAACCATCACCTTTTGCCGCAAAGCCTTCAAATTCCACTGCATCTATTATGTTTGCAAGATTTGAGCGATCCGCTTCTGTAGCGGTTGATACATACTCTGCAGTGGTATCTGCTGCAATAACATTTCCAGATGCGTCCTTAAATGCGATATTGTCTATATACAAAATTGCAGGTGCAGTGCCTGCATCCTTGCCGTTATCTGTCTCAAGGGATACAACCATATAGTTCCCTTCCCCAAAAGACATTTCATCAGGAACCATATAGACCGCCGTCTTGGGATTTGCCGATTCCAAATATACTGACCAATCCCCATCTTTGCGCTCATTCTCCGCTCCAAGAAATGCATAAATCTTGCCTGAAACCGCATTAAACGCACCATCTGGATTCTCTATGCCAAGTGACATTTCTACTGTTTTTACCTCCGCCGCCTTATCACCCAAAAGCGCATCTACTTGAATCGCCACATAAAGTGCCTTTCCGTTGGACACAACTTTTAATGCTTTGGAACCACCAAAATCAGCCACCGAAAGTGTGGAATCATCTCCTACAGGATTTACAGTCTTGTCAATTCCCACAAATCCATAAACACCATCCTCAAAGTCAATACTCACCTCACCTGCAGGCGCTACTGCCTGCTGTGTACTCGCTGCTGATTCTGTCTCCATCGGTGTTGTCTCTGTTACGGGTGTGCGCTCCTCAGCAGATGTCTCTGTGTTCGTCTGTACTTTTGCATTGGCATCTGTCGCATTGTCTGTACTTTTGCCGCCACATGCAACAGTGCCTATTGCCATCGCTGCTGTCAAAGATAAAGTGATTAGTTTCTTTGCTTTCAACTCTCTCATCCTCCTTTTGTTCCTGTGTACGCACAAATTTTCCTGTGTACAAACACCCAAATTTATACGCACACTTTTGTTTATCATTGCTTTTATATAAAATGACACAAGTGTCACTTTACTAACCTACAATACCACTTCGCTCAACGCCCTCAATAAACTGCTTTTGCAACAGTACATAAATAATGACAATCGGTATCATAACAAGCACAATGCCCGCGTCAAGAAATAGCTGTAATATCGCTGGATCAAGAATCTTCTCCAGTGTGGAGATGGTCGCCGTAATTGTGGAAATCTTCTTACTAATAACAATGCTGTCACTGATTAAAAATAACTTTGCATAAAAAGTATCATTGTACTGCCATACCATTGAAAAGATTGCAACTGTAACCGCAGACGGCAGTGCATTGACTAACATAATGCGAAAATAAGTATATAGTGTGCCTGCTCCATCTACAAATGCTGCCTCCTCTATCTCTTTGGGAAGTCCGCGGAAAAACTGATTAAAAATATAAATATACAATCCCGAACGCAGCCCACAGCCAAACAATGTCATAATATACATTGGCACAGGTGTCGACAACAGATTTACCGGCGATCCTTTGATTAATTTCATAATGCCTAACACGTCAAACTTTGCAAAAGTCATGTACAATGGAAGCATAATCGTGTTCGTTGGGATTACAATCATAATAACCACACACGCAAACAGAATGTTTTTTCCTGGAAATTTATAGCGCGCAAATCCATATCCCACCATAGAACAGATAAACACCTGTATCGCCATCAGTGATGCTGCATAGATTAACGAGCTGGCCATGGACTTTGCATAGTCAAGGTACTTGGAAGCCAACTCATATCGATACAATGTTGGGTCTTGAGGTATCATATACACCATAGGATTATAACTGTCCGCATCAGAGAAAAAAGAGCTGCTAATAATACCAATTACCGGACCTAAAATTACATAGCAGATTCCAATGATGATGACCAGACGAAACAGGAATAAGATAAAGCTCTTAAAATTGGACGCCCAGCGCATTCTGTCATTTGCAAACTGCCTGTCGTTTTTTGCATCCTGAATAATGCTTTTTATAGTTGCCATATAAATCCTCCATCTATGAAAAATGCTTTTTTAATTGTAATAGAACGTCCGTTTCTGTATAAAACCGCACACAATTACCAATATCAGGCAGGTAATTGCTGTCGAGCACAGACTAAATACAGAACTAAGTCCATAATTGCTCTCTGTGAACGCTGTCTTATAGGCAAGCTCCACAACATCTGACTGTGTAAAGCTATCTACCACTGTATAGACAATGTTTGTGATAATATGCGGCATCACCATTGGAAATGTTACTTTCCAGAATGTCTCGTATGTCGTCGCACCCTCAATTTTAGCAACCTCGTACATGGAGCCTGGCACCGACTGCAACGCTGCGATAAAGATAATAATCTGCACGCCGGAAGCATTGATAATATCGCTGACGCGCAACACTGCACCCATTAAATACGCAATCAAAGGCTCTGGGATACCAAGCGATCCAAACATTTCCATATAGTATGCAATACCCATGCCACTTGACGCCGCCTGCGCCATTTCCGCACTTGCATTAGAAAGACCACCACTCATCATATTTCTTGCCAAATCCATCGCATCCACAATAGCTTCTGAATTGAGAATTACTGGCAGGAAAAAGATTGCTCTCACAAGTGTTCTGCCCCTAAATTTGCGGTTTAACAAAATTGCCATAAATAGACTGAAAAAAGTAATCAGTGGTACATCAATCAGTATGTTTCCAATAGAAGTCGTAAGCACTTGTTTATATGTGGCATGTGCTCGAAACGCATAGAGAAAATTGTTCAGCCCAACAAAATCCAGTGTGTATCCGCCTCCTGGACTAACAGTCAAATCCGAGAGGGAAAATTGTACCGACATAAATAGGCTTCTGGCATAAAACCAGATAAAACCGATCAGCCAGGGAAGGATAAACAGAAATCCCGTGCGGCTTCTCTTCGCGGAAAGAGACATTTTTTTCTTTTTACTATTCATGATTAATCTCCTCCTAACCGATAGCTCTTTGCAGGTACTTCCACACCGTCAACTGTCTGGTCAGAAGCACTTTTGTTAATATAGATTGTTACGCCGTTGTCATAACTTACAGTATGCGTATCATTTTCTAAAATCTTATGGTCCGTTATGTGTGCACCGTTCACATGCTTTAACACTTCATTGACTTCATTGTAAATACTCAGCGCATCACCTTTCCAATTGTCATAGTTTGTGGAATAAAATCGATTAAGCCCCGTTTCCTTTATTTCACTGGAAGACTGGTATGTGAATATAAAATGTGGCGATGCGCCAGCCTCGACTAATCCCAACACAATTTCTCTTTTATCATAGGTATCGCCCAAGTTAATAACAGCGCCGCAATAATCAATATATCCGTGAATTAACATCTCATAAAATGGCACAGTCTCATCAACAATATAATAATCATTATCAGAAAGCGGGACATTAATAATATCATTCGCGTACGCAAACGCATAACTATTGCTGTCATTGAGCATAATCTTTTTCCCGACTGCTGCAAGCTGTGCAAGCGATGCATCGACAACATCCAGTGCCTCTTCCCTGTTGATAATATTAGTCCGCTTCTTGTCTGAATGCAGTACATTTCCAAGGTCTCTTAACGAAATACCATCCACATCATATTTACCAATCTTTGTGGTAAACTGATCTATATAGCGGACAAGGAATTTGGGTGAAATTAAGTAATAAATATTTTCCTCCCATCCAAGTCCCGAAGTCTGACGCAACGTTGCGGGATTGACAAGTCCGAAGTTTGCAATATATCCACCGCCATAATATCGTGAAGTCTCATTTCCCTCAGAATACCGCTTACTAATCTCTGTCACTTTCTGAAATGCTACATCTGCATATAATGTTCCGCCATTGTTTGCCACTGTCTCATTCAGTTTCTTTAAGTCACTTTTTCCACCAAGCACCGCCGGAACTTGAATTTTATCCACAACATCATGATAATATCCACGGTTCATCCAACCTTGAAAATTCATCACTTGATTGGTGATACCACTCTCTGCAAGATCTGATGAAATGTCCGCTGCCTGTTCAAAAGTAGTCATAGCATACATTCCCTCATAACGTGTGCCAAGGAAAAACTTATTCATCATAACGCCGCCAAGCACATCATAGTAAAATTTAATATCGTCCGCAGTTTTTTCCTGCGCTTTGAGTACACCCTCATTTACAAGACGCTCTCTGTAATAGTTTGCTGCCCCAGCATAACCTGCATTATCTTTGGTCAGCATTGTATATCTTACCATTAAATTTGCATTGTAAAAATTCTTTTCTACAATAGGGATATCCGCCTCATTGCCCGTTGTGCCAAACATAGAAAGCCTATCATTTCCACGCAGCACAAAGGACGAGTACACATAATTGTAATTATGTATTTTGCCAGAAATATCTGCACTGATATTTGCAAATGCAGCACCATCTTCAATCGTTGCAAAAATGCTGCTCTCATCACGAAACAGTCCATACACTGGAATCTTTATATCCTCTGTATTCTCGCGAACTGTATACTCTGCTGCCAGCTTGTCAATACCATATACATATTCAGAATAATTCTCTGACGTCGTCTTTCCATTGTTAAAGTGAATAAGAGAACCCGATCCGTTTGGCACCAGCATATATCCTTGTTCGTCGGTGCCTGCTGCTCCAAAATAGCGCAACAACTGGATTCTAAAAATACTTCCACCGCCGTTTTCCTGCACAGCACACATAGGAATCGACACATCTACCGCATCATTATTAAGCCGATATTCAAGTGGTATTACAAACGAGATAGGCACTGCACCTTCCACACCGGAATTTTCCATCTCTGCCACATAATCCTCATTTGTAAATCCAGCCTGCTCAAAATATTTATTTAACCTCCGAATTTGTGAAGCACCCTTCATTGCGGCGGGAATCAGCTCCAAATAATCCTCCCCAATCCCGCTCTCCACATATTTCATCTGAACAAATTTCACGCCGTCATCATCTAAAGCGGCAAGTACTCTGTCAAGTGTCGCCCTGCTAATATATTGTGGTACAACCCCTGTCGCACTCTCCAAATCGCCCAGTGTATAGATAAACCGAATTCCATTTTGAATCGATTCCGCTTCAAGCTGTCCTCTTGATGTACAGTAACTAAAGGAATCGAAAGTTCCCTCTGTGCGTGATGTATTGAAAAAATCCAGTATAATCTGTGATTTAAGATAATTTTTGTTGGTAGTGCTGGCGATTGCATCATCATCTGCATCCTGTGGATTGGAGTAAGTAATCTGTCCATTTCTCTTATCCACAATCGCCACCTCCGCGGTTTCCATATCCGCGTAAAGCTTCAATGTATCGTTCTCCGCCGCAAGCTCCATACCCGCAACTTCCTTCCCGCTGTCTGCCAGAGCCTGAAATGCACTTCCTTCTTCATATTCATAGGAAGAAAGACTTTCCCGATAATCGTTGTAAAAATAATAACGAATCAGCCAGCGAGAAAAATAGATGACCGCCACTGCCAGAATGAGGGTTACGACAGCTATCACAATTTTCTTACTCTTTGCCATATCAAACCTACCTTTCTATTTATAATCTAAAGATCAGTTCTTGGTAAATGCTGTAGAAAAAGCTGTAAACCTGTGTGATGAGGTCCACAAACAGCAATACCACAAAGATAATGATCAGCATGGCGACAAAGGTCAGAAAAATAGTGACCAGCGTCTTGCCAAGCGTGTAATTGTGGACTTGCATAATACCCATCAGCGCCATAATTAGACTGTACGCCACACCAAACGCAATAATCATATAGTAAAATCCACCCTCATCGAGCGTCACATATTGGCTAAACAGCGTACCGATGTTGAAACACACAATCATTGGTGTCATTGCATAGCCCGTAGCAATCGCAATATCTTTAAGCCTTCCCTCACCTTCCATCAGGCAGGTAATCGACCAATTTCCAACACAGAACAGCAAGTACATTAACAGTACTGCAATCAATTCTGTTAATGCATTAACCGTCAGCGGATTTAGGTCATTGACAATAAAACTTGCCGAAATTCGATTGATAGAAAAGCTAAATGCAAACAGAATCACAAGGACGATTGCCACCGGCACACTGCCTCGTTCCCGATGCCGAATTTCATAATACGCGTCCATAGGGTGACTCACCGTGTAAAATGCATACTTCCACTTTTCTTTTGATAACAGTTGATTCATCTGGCAAGCCCTCCTTCCTTTTTCGCAAACCGCTTTCTAATGACTTTTGTGTAAACAAGTACAAGGATAATTACAATGCCAATAACAGTAAACACCGGTCCAATGCTCTTTGCCATCAACTCATTCCTATAGCGTCTCCACGCGATAGAATAATATTTTCTATTCATTGCAAGCTTTAGATATTTCATTGCCGTCTTATTGTCTCCGGCTGTTAGATATGCCTTGCCAATACCACTGTTTGCAAGTTCATTATTCTCATTTAATTTTAGAACACCCTGCCACTTTTCAATCGCCTCTGTCTCATCACCATCATAGCGCAAACCAACTGCGTCGTTAATCAATGCACCGTACTGCGTCTCGCTGAATTTTAGAATCGCGCCACTATATGCATCGAGCACAATAATCATATCCTCAACTGCCTCGATTGCAACTGGTGTATTAAAAGTCCCTTCCTGACTTCCAAGACCACCAAAGATATATAACAGATTTCCTTCTTTATCATAGGTAAAGATACGCCCGCGCTTCCTGTCAAGCAGCGAATAAATGCCGCGCCCACGATACACAACATCTGTAAATTCAGAGGGACCTGCATAGGTTCCAAACATTCCCACAATTAAGTCGCCACCCAGATTCTCATTCTCACCTTTCTGAATGACATCCTCGCCTCTCGGATTCAAACGGCGCACACCTTGTACTCCCTCAGAATCAATATTGGATGCATACACAAAACCATCACTGTCAATATCGATTCCTGTGAACTCTGTCGGAATAAACAACAATTGTTTCGAGCGCTCCTCCTTGCTTGCAAGCCTTCTCCAAAATTTTTCCCACGCTGTAATCTTGACATCAATTGTTCCAAAATACCCCGTAAAATCGCCTGTGCTCTCAAACACTAAAATTCCCTCGAAAGCATTTTTTGCAATCACATACACACGGTCTGCATAATCCACTGTCACCTTTAGCGGAACGAAATCAAAGCCCTCCTCCAGTATCTCTGACTGTGGATTATCGATAATCTTTATAAATTCTCCCTCCGGCGTCATCATAACAATACGCTTATTATTGGAATCCGCCACATAGAGCTGGTTATTTTCCGACACGCACACACCATAAGGTGCATTGAATGTATCCGCAACGCCCTCTCTGTCAAAACTTTCAATTACCCGCACAAGCTCCTTCATGTCAGCACTCAGCACAACAATGCGATTATTTTTGGTATCTGCCACATAGACAAGTCCATCTGGTGCCACACACAAATCTTGGGGTTCTGCAAAGCTTGTCGTCCCTACTGAAAGCCCAGTGACACTGCCATTTGGCACATATGCCGCAGGTGTAATTGCAATATCCTCCCAGTAGGTATATGTATATGTGTCATATGGAAGTTCTTCCGCATGTACGCACGCGCCGACACTGATCGCCGCGACTACTGCTGCCATTAAAAATGCAGCAAGCCTTTTCATGATATTCATACTAAACCCTCCATGCTGATCATCAGTCTTTCATACCTGAGGTTGTCATTGTTTCCAACACATTGCTCTGGCAGATTAAAAAGAAGATAATTGGTACCGCTGCGACAATAAACGTTACTGCTGCTGCCGCACCAGCTCTCGCTGTGCCACCTGCTGTAATCTGCTGTAACGCATACTGCAATGGCTTTAACTCCTCGTTTCTCAAGAACAGTCCACCCGTATTCCCCCACATCTGCTGAAACTGGAAAATCGCCAGAGTCAACCATGCAGGTTTTACATTTGGCATGACAATCGACCAGAAAATCTTCCACTCACTCGCCCCGTCAAGCCGCGCTGATTCCATTAGAGAATCCGGCAACTGTTCCATAAACTGCTTCATCAGATAAAGACCCATGCCAAACGAGAACGCGGGCAATATCAGTGCTGCATAAGTATTGTTAATACCAAGCCAACTGATAATCATATACTGTGGAATCTGTGTCACCGTCCACGAAAACATCATAGACAACACAACCATACTAAACAGAATCCCTTTTCCTGGAAAATGATGCTTTGCCAAAGGATATGCCGCAAGAGACGCACACACTACATGCCCCACCATTCCTAATCCTGTAATAATAACTGTATTGATAACATATCTGGAAAATGGTACCCACGAATTGTTCATCAGAACAAACAAGTCTGAAAAATTCTCCAAAGTCGGATTTCGCACAAATATTTTAGGCGGAAACTGGAAAATCTCATCAAGCGGCTTCAATGCATTGTTGATAATCATAACAAGCGGCAGTGCCATAAACACACCACAGATTGCCATGAAAAAAAACAAAATACCGTTTCCTGCCACAGAGCGGTTCAGTCGTTTTTCTTTTGGCCGTTTTTGGAAGGGATTTTTGAACTTTTTCTTTGTATCTGCCATATCACTCACCAACCCTTCTTAATATTCTTTGTACTAATTTGTTGGTGCCAATCATAAGCAGGAACAGCACCGTCGCAATCGCGGACGCATATCCCATCTCAAAACGTGTGGAACCGTAGTCAAGCAAATGAGTTACAACTGTCGCACCGGCGTAATTGACTGAAGGATTTCCAGCCAACTGTATTGAAATATCCGCCACCGCAAAGGACTGTGTAATCTGCATCACCGCACCGAACATTAACTGCGGTTTCATGGACGGAAGTGTCACATACCATAACTCCTGCCAACGATTTTTAATACCGTCAATCGCCGCTGCCTCATACAAACTCTTATCGACGGTCTGAAGACCTGCAATAAACGACAGAAAACCTGTACCAAGCGACAGCCACAACTGCACGACAATCAACACTGGAAGTACATACTTCTCGGTTTTCATCCAAAGAATCGCCTCATCCATAACCCCAAGCTTTAATAAAATACCATTTAAATATCCATATCTGTCTCCTGTCAGAATCAGATTCCAAACCATATATGCATTGCCGCAGATACTTGGCGCATAGAAAATCAGTGTCAGAAATGCTCTGACTTTTCCCTTAAACTCATTGATAATCCATGCAAAAAGCAAGCATAAAATATAGCTGACTGGGCCTGTAATCACCGCAAAAATCAGGGTGTTTTTTAATGAAATCAAGAAAATATCATCTTCAAGAAACAACTTGATATAATTTTTCCACCCTACAAAAGTCGGTGCCTCAAGCATATTAAAATAGGTAAAGCTCAATCCTATAGAAATCACTACTGGCAACACTGTAAACAGAAAAAACAGAATAAAATATGGTGCCAGCATTAGGTAGGAGGCCTTATTTCTCTTAATCTGATAGCTCAATTTTTTTTGTTTTGCAGCAATCTCATATGCTTCTCTCGAAATTTCTGTATCCATAGAACAACCCCTCCTTCCTAATTTGCTGCAACAGGTAAATTTAACTCCTGCCGCTTATAATCAATCTCCGCGTTAATATAAATGACCTTATCCATCAGTTCTTCTCTTGGCGACGCTGTATCAGTCTCTGTTGTCACCGTATAAAACGCATTGTTGACATTTCGCCATGAATAATATCCACCTGGAACTTGCGGAATACCCTTGACCCACGCAAATGCTTCCTCCAATGCCCTAAAATCATCGACAGGCCACGGCATATTCTCAAACGCCTCAAGATTTGCTGTTGGCACACGCGCGGCAGAACCCATCAAGCTTTCCATCTCACGTCCATATTGTGTCTGCACATCCGCCGAAGTCCACCATTTTAAGAACTCCCAGCACTCCTGCGGATACTTGGTATTTGCCATAATAATACTAGCAAGCCCTGTACATCCAGTACTTCTATCAATCGTACCGTCCTCCTTCACTGTGCCAGGAACTGGTACAAAATCCCATAATCCCGCAATATCTGGTGCCGATACAACCAGATTATTGTAAATCGTATAATCCGCTATAATAATTGGGCACTCACCTGTACGGAAACGCTCCTCCACACTTGTTTCTTTATCAAGCTTATAATCTGTATAAAATTCACAATAATCTTTAAACACATTGACTGCTACATCAGAGTCCAACGCTGAACGGTCTCCATTTTCACTATAGTATTCTCCACCATTCTGATACAACATCATTGCAAAAATTTGTTCTCCTGGCAGCATACCAAACTCCATCTGATTTTTTGCAAGTATGGTCATTGCAACCTTTACATCATTCCATGTTTGAGGAACATCCATTCCTAGCTCCGCCAAAATGTCCCTCCTGTAAAACATAACCGGAAATGTTGTTGTCTCAGGCAGCGCATAAGTCGCGCCGTCAAATTGGAATGGTATCATGGACGCCTCAGAAAACTGCTGTGCAACTTCACTCAAATCGCTAAATTGTGTCAAGTCCAACACGGCATTTCGGATACCGTAGTTGACAGGGGTGTCATTTCCAGTATTGAGTACTTGGCCTGCAATTCCCGTTGTATTTGCAACTTGTATCGCCACGTCAGGTCCCTCGCCTGCAAGTTCCGCGCGCAGCAGCGTAGACATATCAACAAGCTGCACATTGACATTGATGCCGTACTCACTGGTAAAGGTCTCATCAATCATTGCTTTGATCACGTTTGCCTGGTCACGCCCCGATCCAATCCATAGCGTGATAGTTGGTGCCGTGCTGCTTTCCTCAGCTACATTTCCAATCTGATTGTAGTTAATAATAAATGAGAAAAATAACCGTTTTATCTCATAAACCAACTTTGACCAGAATGAAGTGTTTTGATATTTCAAAGTTACATCTGAAGAATAAATATTAATTCTGTCAATTGCAAGCGGTTGTTCAATGACACTTGTAATCCAGTTGCCGCACGCCCGAACATTAATCTTATATGTACCAATTACTTTGACGAAATACTCACCATCTTTAATTAAGTCATCAAGCTGGTCACGCATTGTCAAAAGCGTTGTCTCCTTATCTGACTTCTTTCCAGTCAGCGCACGCAGATTTGTGATTGCTGCGTCGAGCTGTCCACGCACTGACACAAGTTCATCATGCAGTTCTGGCAGCGTTGTTTCAATCTGATAATCACGGTAAGTATCTGGCGACACACCTGTCACTTTAATCACTTTTCTATAGATATTGTTGAGCTGCTTTACGCAATCCTCAACCTCACTGATAATACTAGAAAAATCACCCAGTACTACTTCCATGCGAATAGTGTGCTGTCCTTGCTCAAGATAGAAGGAATATGGATTTCCTTGCGCATCGCCAATCACATCCTCACGCCAACTCTGCCCATACCGAAAACCATAGTCCTCCAGTTCTGAAAATGGAACCTGTCCATCAATCATAATCCGGCGTGACACATAGATACCCCGCACAAAATTCTGACAATCATAGAGAGAAATATTGTAGTATCCTGTCTCTGGAACTTCAAAATTCCACTCAATCCACTGTCCCACAAGCCGCCAAGAATTTCCGCCAATTGTATTGTTTAAAAGCTCTTTGTGGCTTGATGGCGACACTGCTGGAGAGGATTGATCTTGCTGTGGATAAAGCATCTGTGAGGAAGATTTTAACGCATTCTCACCCTGAATTGTAATCTTGTGCCCTGATGTTGCCTTTGCGCCACTCTGATCCTGCTGTGCTTTTACCTCCGCATAACTTTTTGTGGAAGATGCATTCTCAAGTATAAGCCTGCGAATCAACATTGGCTCCTTTAAAGACAACATTGAGATCGTATGTGTCCCTTTGGTCAAATAGATAGCAAGCGGAGTTGTAATATATCCATCACTATCATAACAGTAGCTTGTCATCCACTCTGGTGCCTCCACCATGCCAGGCTTGCAGTCATTTCCTTGATTGTCCTTCTCCCACACATAGCTTGTCGCACTATTCTCAGTTGTTGTGTGCGCAATGTCATACTTCCACACCCGATGGAATGTTAACAGTGCCATCTCCCCATATGGAAGCGCTCCGTCTACAAAAATACTTCGCTGAATATCGGAACTCTTTCCCTCAACTGGAAAATAATCAACTGCCAGGTTATAGAACCCCTCCTGTACAACGTTGACTTCAAATTCAACCAGCGCTTTCTCGCTTGTCAGCAGGCTCTGACCTGCCATGCCCTCATAGTCAGACAGAAGCTGCGGCTCCACCGCTGCGTTCTCCTCCTCATACCGCACGAAATCTTTCGCATCCACAGTGATACTTTCACTTGGATAAGCCGCGGTGAAACCAGATACATACGACCTGTAATCTGGTATGGAAGAGTCAATAGAATACGTACTCACAATATCGTCATACGCATCCATTGTATTGTCTGTCATAGCGTTTGTCTCTATGGATCCTTGTGGAATCAGCATTGTCAAACCTGTAATTCCCGTCACGCCCACTGTGACCGACAAAAGGGCTGCCATGCACTTTTTTGCACATGGCTTTCGCCATTTCGACTCTCTCATCATTTTAAAAACCTCCATTCTTGCAAACTTTCACAAATTCAATACAAATGAACTTTGCAAAGCGTATGCACAAATTCGCTGCATAAAAAACTTTTTATATCTATTTTTTGCGCCTCATTCATAGTACCAAGCGTCAATGTCAACGCTCTGGCCATTTTTCTCGGCTTCCTCTTTTGATGGCATATACCCTAGCAGCGCCTTCTCCATCATAAAAGTAATTACATAGCACCATACCCCTGGAAGCACGAAAATACAGGGTATTGGAAAATAAAAGTACTGAAGCCATACAAGCAACACCGTTCCCACCAGAATAAGGATTGTATAGTAGAAATAGCGTATGCTCATCACAAAAGACAGTTTGATAATTCCTATAAGTTTCATTTCAAAACGAGATAATACTGGAAAAATATATACAGAGACACATATACTTACAATTATGAGCACATTGTATGCCAATGCCATGTGCCCATCTGTCCGCATCCTGCCAAGCCAAAGCAGCCCAAACCATACAAGTATACCAACTGTCAAAACGCTTCCTTTTCCGAGTGTCCGCCGCAAAGAGCGCATAAATTCTGATGTGACATAGCCGCGATCCCGTCGAACACTCTTAATAACCGTATAGTAGAGTGAAGTGACAGAAGCCCCCGCAGTGACAATGGGAATACAAAACAGCAAAAATAGCATTGTCGCAATAATTAGCTCTCCTGTCGTGTGAAAAAACTGTATTACAGGACCCTCAAATGTTAAAATCTTTCTCATACATTCCCCTTATGCTGAATCAAATCAATCTTTTTAATAACTTTTATGGAAGTGGATAGTTCTTTAGATCAGGAAGCTCATCAAGTGTAATGACAAGTTCGCTGTCATATGCCTTTTTAAGCATAAACGCTTCTGTATACTGCTCACTCAACGCATAGATGGAAGAATCCTTCGCCACAAACTCCCCACCCCACGTGCAGAAAAACCCCCACATTGCACCGTCTCGCACCAACAAATCAGGGTCTGGCACACAGCCATTTTCTGACAGAACTGTCATTTTTTTGTTTGTGGTATAGTTTACCGCATCCAAATATTTATTAATTTGTGAACCGTAAACTTTCTCTCCTGGGTAGATATCCTCACCAATTATATCCACGTAAGCATCTCCTGGATACCAGTCTTTATCCTGCCCGTTCCACAGCCAGATTAGATTGTTTAACCCATAGTCATTCGTCAATTTATCATACAACAATATATAAAGTTTTTTATATGCATCTGGTCCACTTGCGCCCCACCAGAACCAGCCGCCAGCCGCCTCATGAAGTGGCCTCCACAGAACTGGAACCTTTGCCTCCTGCAAGATCAATAACTGTTGTGCAATCGCGTCAATATCCTTCATTAAGAGGTCATACCCCTCCTTGTCCTCACCATTCATTATCTTTGTAAGGTCAATATTGGTCGCCTCAGTATTAAAGCCTTTATACCACTCAGCAGTCAAATATTTTTCTGGTGCATTCCAGTGCCAGCAAAACGTAACTATACCGCCATTTTCCCAAAATTTTATGGCATAGTCCGTTGCCTTACCCACACTTCCATTTGCCACACGCGAAGGCGTATACTCAATAAAGTCCAGACCTAACACTGCCGGAAACTTACCTGTTGCCTTGTTAATCACGGTCATCTCCTTACCAAATTGTCCCTGATCACAGTACTGTCCTGACAGAATATTTTTTCCATAAATATCCACCAGATAATGCATCAGCCGCTTTGCTTCCTCTGTCGCATTTTGATTTATTAAATCTGCTGATACTTGATAGATGCTTTCGTCAATTGGCACAGCAGTCTGTACTACTAATTTGTCCAGTTTAATCCACCCCCAGTATTTTGACACAGCAATATTATGTGCGCCCTGCGTAAGATAAACCCGCGCAATAACAGCATCCGAAAAATCCGCGCTCTCCGCAGCGATTGTACCTATACTCTCATTGTCCACAGTCACATAATTCTCCTTGTATCCCCCCTCCGCCGCACTCACAAAATTAAGGTCGTAAAAGCCTTCTGCAGAAATATCAACTGCAAAGCTGCAACTGTCGCCGTCGTCCTCAAATCCCGCTACATAGCCCCCCTCTGCATTTGCCTTCACATTTCCCGCAAGTTGTGCCTCTTCAGCCTCATATGTACCAACAATCTTTGTGGTATACTCCGCAACCGCGTTATTTTCCTTCTGCACAACCTCACTTTCCTGTGACACTTGTTGTCTCTCTTCTTTACTATTGCTATCACTTTCCTGTGCCATCTGCACTGTATTATTTTTTTCATTCTGTGTTTCAGACTGCTGTGCATTCGTCTGCATAGAATTTTGAGATGTACGCTCACTTTTTTCTGTTGTGTTTCCGCATCCTACCACTTGTGCTGCTACCATCAATGCAAGCAACAGTACTGCCATCTTTTTTTCCTTCATAGTCTCTCTCACACCCTCTCATAACCAAACGAAACTTCAATTCTACATGTTAACTTTTTGTAAAATTTTACTTTTTATTAAGTAATTTTTTAGCGTTAGTTAAGTAACTTAATTATAAACTATTTATAAATAATTGCACGTTCTATTATTGATTTTAATATTTAAAAGTTGATTTTATTATACATTTTATACAATTCTACAAAGATTGATAGCTAATTTTGTTTATTATTTACAACTTAATTTTTTAGTCCTTATTGAGTTTTTACTTTAAATTAACTAAATTTTATGCATTGTTACCGATAAATTAAGAATCTAGTACAGCATTGTCTAAATAACATATTTCATTTGGACGACCATGTACATAAGAAACACAAGTAATCTTTGCGCTTGCTCGTGCCAACTGTATGACGCCAAGCGTCAAAACGCTTTATGTGGTTATTTAGGAGCTGTAAGAAAAGACATGTTGGTTGTTTTTCTATAGAGTATTACTACGTTGAAAAAAGAACTTTATACAATACCTGATGGAAAGTGGGTAAAATTGATTGATAGACAGATTTATTATATGGTTTTGCCAAGTTGGAAGCACCAAAGAATCAGCCGAAAACTGCATCAGATAATTGAAAATTATATTGATAGTAAAGACGGAAATTATGAAATATTAGCGGGTTCATTTGCAGTTTTGGAAATAATATGACCTTAACCCATTAGCTTTAGAAGATAGGTTAAGGTCCCTTGTGTTTTTATGAAATACTAGTTTCTGTATTCTTTTTTCTTTTTTCTTCCTCATAAAACGCCAGAAATCCTGCGCGATTTTCCTGATAAAGCTTTTCGAGCAAATAGGATAATTCCTGCGGATCATATTCATGAAAGGCATTCGGTATGTACTGATATAATCCGTTGGCAATTTCCTTTGTGTGCTCAATATCATTCCCATCAAAATCAAAAATTTTCTGCTCTGTAAATATTAACAAACGCACATAAAATGGTCCACCTTTGTAACCGACCTGCGCACATATCCAGTAAATTTTGCCACGCGGAATTGCGGTTATTTGTCCCATTTCGCCAATTAACAACAAATACGAGGGCAGCAATAATACCCTGTCACCGTATTTTTTTACAGTATTATAATTTATAAAGCTTTCAAACTGGGTCTTTCCTTCCGCAACCTCTCGATTAATAACCTCAGCTATCGCCTCTTTAGAATTTTCCGCAAAGGGAAGAATTAAATTATTACCATTTTTCGCTGGGCGCATTGTCACCAACAGTCCAAACAGCACACAAAACAGCATAATGCCTGCCAGAGCGAAAAACAGACCAACAAGTTTCCGATCAGATGGATTATTCCAGTCAAGTAGATTTCTCGTTGCAAAATACAAAAATATACTGATACAGCTAAAAAATAAAAATAAGGATAAAAATAATTTTTGTTTCTTTCTGTTTGCATTGATTGATTCCTGTTCCAAAAAAACCTGCGCCATATCTTTTCTTCCTTGTGAACAATTACTATTCTCTGGTTCGCATCCGCTAAGATAGCAATACCGTTTTCTCTCATAAATTCAACATGATATACTTCTTGGTCAATTTATCATTAGGAATTGTAGGAAAA
>DEPD01000146.1 GCA_002358575.1 Lachnospiraceae bacterium UBA3401
ACAGACACTGGTACATTGATTAATAGAAACATGAGATGTATTGAAATTGCTGGCTCCGCACCATGCAGCAAGTGCATGGTGCAGGTGTGAAAAGTAACCGAGAAACATACCAATTTGCGCTTACAGGCTGAAAGAAGTTGTATTTTTTTTTGGTTTGCTGTATAATTAAAAAAATTCACCTATACGAACAATAATGCTGCTTTGGAGCGCGAAACAGATGTCATTGATTGGCAAACTCCTCAGATCAAAGGCGTTTTTGAAAACCTGCGGTCCGCAAAGAATCTTTCTGTTCGAAAGAATCCTGTTATACAGCGTAGATATTACGCCCCTTTGAGCAATAGAATATTCGACCATCCGAATGAAACATGGGAAATTAGATCTGCGAAAACAAATACCTTTGGAATGTCCGGTCACAGTCATTGTATAATTGTACATGACATTACGTGTGAACAGTAACTATATCACTATTTCAAAAGAAGATTCGTCAAAAGAATGGAGAAACAATGAAGAAAAAAATATTGATAACAGTCTTAACAGTCATGCTCTTTGGAAGCACTCTTCCTGTATATGCTGCTCCACAATATATGGATGATGGTGCGGTGTTTGACGCGGAATGGTATCTGGAACAAAACCCTGATGTCGCAGTGGCGTTTCCTGCAAATGTTTCCCCGGAAACACTCTATCAGCACTATCTTATGTTTGGGATAAAGGAAGGCAGAACTCCTTACAATGCCGCCTCCTTCAATCCTAATGATGTACTTCCATACGCAGGTCCCACGACGATTCCTACACCGATAACACCGTCTAATTTAACTCCTGCGTCCTCCAATAACCAAAATGCGCAGAATTATGGCTGGTGCAACGACTATAACTGGGCAGATACCATAAAATCATATCTTTATGAAAATCCTGACGGCGGTGTGACTCGAGTAGAATATATTGACGGAAAAATCATAGTGGAGGATTATGACAACTACTTGTATTTGCGCTCAAATCGTACCATACCCGCAGAACTGTCTTTGTGGGGAGGATTTTTTGCCGGAGAAAAGTATAACTTTTTCATATTTGGCGAGAAAAATCCTTCACAAAATAGCGACGCAGAAGTTATCCGCGTCGTAAAGTATTCTAAAAATTGGAAACGTCTGGGACAGGTAAGCCTGCGCGGTGCAAACACCACTGTACCATTTGACAGGGGTTCTTTGCGCTGTGCAGAATATGGTGACTATCTATATATTCGTACCTGTCATGAAATGTATCCTTCCCAGCGCGGCAAAGAAAAACAGCAGGCAAATCTAACGCTTGCAGTACGTCAGAGTGACATGCGGCTCACAGATACTTACTATATTGCAATGAACAGCCGCGTCGGTTATGTCAGCCATTCCATAAATCAGTTTGTCCTTACGGATCAGGAACGAAATATTGTCACGCTTGATCACAGTAATAACAATCCACGCAGCATTGTACTAATGCGGTATAATAATACAAAAGCCGGCGAAGACAAATTTAGCGGAAGTGTCTCGGCACGTTCTCTTCTAACTTTCCCAGATATGGCAGGTGACAGCAATATAAGCGCATCTGCAGGAGGTTTTGCTGAGACTGCAAACGGTTATATCACTGCATTGAACTATGATACTGCATCGATTGGTATGCGTGATATTTATATAAGCTATATTAGCAAAAATGGGCTTGACTCAACCTTGACTGATATTACAGCACTAACTGGAACATTCACTCCTATGCTTGCTCCCACAGGGCTTGATGGCGGATATCTAATGTGGACAGATATCAACGGAAGTTTCTGTTATACTAGATATGCAGATGGCGGCACAATCGGTACAGTTAACACAGCCGATGCAGCATTGTCTGACTGCCAGCCCATCTGCCATAATGGAGAAGTTCTCTGGTATGTCACATCTAATTCCACTCCTGTATTCTACAAGATAGATGCCGCAGGAATGCTTTTGCGGATTCCTGCAAACGGACAATAAAAACTTCCAAAAAGCGAGCAGGAAAGAGTTATCTTCCTACTCGCTTTTCTTAAACCATATAGTAATGGGCTCCTTTATCACACTCAATTTTCTCTTTGCACAAATACATATATTGATACACATCTGTATAGAGATTGATTAAGGAATCCTCCTCTTTTTTTATCTGATGACGACGCCTTGTCAGACCATCTGCAAGCTGTAAAAGCATGTCCGACAGCAATTGCATACCATATGCCGCTGTTTGTTTCTGCATATTTTTTATTGCCTCAAGCGTGCTGTCATGGACAGTATCAAAACCGCTCTGGTATAAATCTTCCATAAGATTTTCCACATCATGCAGCAACTGTTGTACTGCATCTTCTTTACTGAAAATCTCCATTTTCGCACGTCCTTTCTTAGAAAGAATCTTAAACTTCCCGCAGTTCTCCCTTTTTAAAAACAGTAATTGGATACATGCGGATTCTGCCATCGCGCAGATATATTTTTCCAAAAAAATATGGCAGATTATCCTTTGTAAGTTTTTCTAAATAGCGGATTCCCTCCTCCTCATTTTTAGAATAAACAAGTTCTATCACCACTGCTTTTCCCTGCGCATCATACAGATTCATAATAAGTTTTTGCTCCGTTTCAAGAAAAACTGCTGCATCACAAGATGCTGGTTTCAAAAATACAAGTTTCATCTGTGCTGGTTCTGTCGAAGAAAAATCATCTGTATCAGAATTGTGATAGGCAGATATATCATCTGCCACAGCCATATCAATCTGTTTGTCTGTATGAAAAAAATCCTGAAAAAGCTGCACAAAATCCTGATAATACCATTTTCCTAAAATTTCTGTTGTCAGCACATTTTCGCCTGCTCTCTCTTTTAATAACCGCCCCTTTGTCTCTTTGCTGGAAGACAATCGCCCTCTATTGTCACACTTTGCATTTCCCAAATGAATATAAGAAGATGCAAAATCGCGAAAAGGAATTGTCAATCCCCAAGGAGGCTCCTGCGTATAATACGGTGTGGTGCGATACGCTGCATTTGTGTCATTGTCATAAAAGACAGGTCTTGCCTGTGTGAATGTATACCATATTTTTGTATTTTGTTCCAAAAAGTAGACAGTATCTCCTTCATACCCATTCTTACTCACAAAATGTTCTGACGCAATTCCAACTAAATCCAAGTCAAGCGCCGACGTATATTCTGCGCGAAACGCTCCTGCCAGCTTTGACACAGCAAATACATTTTGTGCCTGCCTTAACAGCATCGTCTGTCGGTTCAGGCTGGCAAGCTGACGCATCAAGTTTTGTATCCCAAGTGATGCTACACGTTTCATATACTTTTGGTACGAATCCTGCAGCCGTCTCCAATCATTCTCAAAATTAGGCAGCTTTGCATTGTGACAGATAATTGCCATTCGTTCCATATGGTCCAGTGCATCCTGCGATGTTCGGGACAACCCTGTATCCAATAATTCTTCCAAAAATTTCTGCATCTGTAAGGCAGCATCCTGCACTTGTTCCATATTATATTCTGTGTCTGTACTTTTCGTCTGCTCCAAATCATCAATTTGCAGTTGTCCCAAATCCAGCTTACACCATAGAACTGCCTCTGCTTTGTGAACACAAAATTCCTTTTTGTGGCAAGTACAGGTTGCGTATTCTAGCGGAAATAAAAGTTTGACACTTGTCGAATTTGCCAAAGGCTGTACGGCTGCAACACTAGAATAAGTAATCTGCGGTTTTCTGCCAGCCTTAGCAGCATTAATAAATTCCTGCAGTCTCTTTGTTCCTAGCAGTTTACAGAGTTTCTCTGTTGGATAATCCACAATTTGCTGTCTGACTTTTTGTATCATCGTATTGCTTGCTGGTTGATGATTGTCAGTCTGTTCTTCAGATTTCTCTTGTGTGCAGTTTACCGATTCCTGTGTGTCTGCAGGATTCGTATCCACCTTAAAAGTTGATTCACACAGCGTTTTTTCATCTACAGTTATTTCTTTAGAAATTGATTTATCGAACTGATTTTCATTCGCAGCTGCTGCCTTCAATGTCAAGATTCCCTGTACAATATGGCGGCAGATGCTTCTTGACGGACAGGAACACGTACTCTCCCCAAGAGGCAGCCTAATCTGCACGGTCTCCTCCCCAACATGGACTTCAATTTTCTCCTCCGTAGAAAGTCCGTTTTGCATCACCCCACACGAAATTGTCTCCATATCCTTGTAGGCTCTTTTCACAATTCCCTTATTAGAAATGCCAATTAGATAATCATCATCAATTTCCTGTAATGCGGATTGCCAATCACTCATGCTTTTCCTCCTATTGCACAGAATATTTTTGTGTTATTTCTTTTTCTTTTTATTGCTTATTCGTTGATAATACTCCATCATTCGTTTTACTGCTGTTTGATATGAAACATTATATATCTCTGCCTGTTCTACTATATTTTCGTACAATTTGATTTCTTCATTTCTAAAAACAATATTAAGCCTTTTTTCTTTCTCTCCCGCAATATGCTGATAATTCTCTGGATATGCATAATAGCATGTTTGGCACATAGAAATATCTTTTTTCATCCAATTTTCACACCGTTCACATGCTGATGATTTATCTCTATTTGCTGAAGGGAATAACAACATAAAATATTCCAAGTCCATCATATCTTCTGGATCACCACCTATTTCATATGGGATTCTATGATCTGGCTGTAATAATCTGGCCGGATAAGATTCTCCATACAAATAGCACTTTGCTCCATACTTTTCAATCAATGCACTTTTTAGCTTTTCTGTAAGCTGTTTTCTACCTGCTGTCTTTGCTATCTTATTCGCTTTCTTAGTCTGCTCCCAATCTCCAAACTTATATGCCGCTATACTTTTTCCTGTACTGTCTTTTACTTTAAATGTTTCCAATGGTATCCCTAACTCCCGCACATCTCTAGCAGCTCTTGGAGCATGTTCATACCCTCCATTTTTCAAATCCTCTGTACTGCAAAATCCCTTATTCAATATTGTATCTATAACAAATCTTGCACGCTTATTTGTCACATGATCTAATATTTTCCTAAAATCTTTTGGCAATTCCATTGTTATCTCCTTAATTACGCAAAACAAAGTTCTCTTATTTCGCGCTTATCCTGCAAATACCATAAATTTTTACTTATATATAGTGACTCATAAGTTATCTCTTTTTTTCCATTTAATGTCGCTTGTGTAGATACCCCAGCATTGATAAAAATATGATACAATTCCAATTTTTTTGGCAAACTTTTACCGATTATTTTATCCCCTGTCATCCCATCATAGCTGACAATATAGTCAACGTTTTTATGATTTAATTTTTCAAGTTCATTGACAAATTCCTCAAATAAAATACCCTGTATATAACGATTATCTCTTGCATTATCTTGGTTTGATGTGCCCTGATATGGCGGGTCCATATATACAAGATCTCCTGATTTCGTCATTGCTAAAACCTCTTTGTAATCTACATTGGAAAAAATCGTCTTTCCTTTTAATAATTCAGAAATTTTAATCGCATTCTTTGTTATCATTTCAGGTTTTGTCCCATATCGGCGTTTATCACAGGACTGATTCAATTCACCCTGAGCATTATATCGTACTGCTCCTTTGACAATCCGTGCCAGCAAAAACAACATTCTTGCAGGGTCCTGCATTCCATTATTAAAATCCGATCTCACTTTGTAAAAGTAATCTATATTATTTTGTTTTTCTTGAAACTGTCCTGCCCATACTGCTGAATATTCATTCGCTAACTTTTCCGGAGCATTAATACACTCCTCCATCATTTTGATCAAAGGTTTATTGATATCATTTACCCAAAAAGAATCACATCGATTTTCCAGTGCAGATAAAATAGAAATTGCACATGTCCCTGAAAAAGGTTCCACTAACCTTTTAAATCTATTAGGGAAAAATTTTATAATTTCTGGCGCAATTATCCTCTTGCTTCCCTGATATTGAACTAAATGTGGTGCTTTCATTACAATATCCCTCCTAAGCCAAAACCTTTGCAATAAACTCTGATAGTTCCTCTGGTGTCATAGCACCAACGGACGCTCCCATATCCGCGAGTACAGACGCTGCATTTCTGTCATAATTTGGCACAGCATCGTGGTCAAGCGCAGGCAAGACAATCAGTTTTGCACCACTTTCTATAATTCCTTGACTCACTTGATACATTTTGCGATAGCCGCCTCCTTCATAGAGGTCTGTCACTAACACTACCATCGTTCGATGTGGCGTCTGAATAAGCTGTGCACAATACGCAAGCGCGCCACTAATATCTGTTCCGCCGCCAAGTTGCACACTCATAAGCGTCTCAACCGGATCGCTTACATAATCGCTTAAATCCACCACGTTTGTATCAAAAATAACAAGCTTTGTATCCAACATTGGAAGGTGTGCAAAAATCCCTGCCATAATGGCACTGTGAATCACGGAATCGAGCATAGAACCACTCTCATCCACACAGATAATCACACGCCATTGATTGTACTTTTTCATGCGCGCACTAAAATAAACCTGCTTCAGCATTAATTGTTTTGTCTCCGTATCATAGTTTTTCAGATTTCTACGAATTGTCTTTTTCATATCAATATTTCGCATCGATTTTACAGGGCTGCTTATATTGCGGTTTAATCTGCCTGAAAAAGATTTTTTTATTTCCTGCTCAAGTTTTTTTGTCAGATCCTTCGCTACCTTCTGTACAATCTGACGCGCAAGTTCTAACACTTCGCCCTTCATCATGTGTTTCAACTGCATAACGGTCTTTAGAAGTTCCTTATTTGGCTCAAGTTTTCGCAAGACTTCGGGGTCTGTTAAAAGCTCCGTCATCCCATACTTTTCCAGTGCATGACGCTCCATAATCTCAACCGTTTTTCGCGGAAAAAGCGTCTTAATTTTGGTAAGCCAATGCGGAATGGTAAGCTGCGAATCCCCACTTCCACCGCGCCGATCTTTGCGGATTTCCTGCTCGTCCCCATACTCTCTTGAATACAAGTAATCCAACACATCTTCCATCTCCATCATTTTCAGATTCTCTCGTTCATCTCCCTCTGAAAATGAGATCTGATCCGCCGCATATTTTCCCAAGACCAACCGCCACCGATTTAAAATTTCCTGTTCGTCTACCATACGTCCTGACTCTCCTCCATACATTATAACCGCTTGTTTTACCGCTTTATCAAGTCCTTATCATAATATCTTTTGCTCTTCTTTCTGCCATTTACTGAAATAAAATACATATAATCTTGATTCTTAAAATGCCATCCAATTCCTCGAATCACACCAACCATATCTGGGTGGTTAACAGGTGACACCAGATCACCATTCATAAATTGAGGAGGCTTGTCCAAAGTCCTTAATTTATCTACAGCAATCTGAACTCCCTGCACAGGATAAACAAGATTGGCTATAGTGTTATCTGTACAAATCTCATATTCAACGACACATTGAAAGAGTACAGATGGAAATGTTTTTCCTTCACACACTATAGTATCAAAACAGATTCCCCACATAAAATCATCGACTACCTTCCCAAAGCATGCCGCACATATGTGTCCAGTTCCTTGCCGTAAGCATACCACTCCGGCAGCACCTCTGTGCGCTCCATTAATTCACGTCCGGTCTTGTGGTGCAGATTCGCTGCCTGCTGTGCTATCTTATCCGTCTCTGCGGGTGTAAAATAGGCAAATGCCATCCGAAGCTGCGGCAATAATTCCATAAATTCCACTGCATCCACTTGTCCGAGAAAAACGTCAATTCTCTCAAGCATTTCACGTTCGATTAAAATCAAATCCCGCGCTGTAAAGAACAAACCACGGAAAAAGACCGCAGTCTTTAAGAGCTGCTCTTTTGTTCCTGTCAAATATCCCTGACACACTGCACCGACCGCCTGCGCATCTTCTCGTCCACCCCCGTAAAGAATCCCATGAATACAACCATTCAAACCTGCATGAATCTGTACATCCTCCTGCATCTGCTGCAACACTTCATAGAAATCCACACGTTCACTGGCATACTCCTGCCCTTTTCTTCCTGTAATCTGATACAGCAGTTTCAGCGCATTCATGCCCGCATCTAGCGCATCATCGCTCATCCGCGTAATACTTGGAAGAAGTGTGACTACCTTTCTAACACCCGTGTGCAAAAGCGCACCAAACTGTAGCTCCGAATTGTAAAGTGTCCCTAGTTCCTCCATCATGGTCAGAGATTTAAGCGCATCTGCAATCGAATAAAAATCCATATCCTTCAATATTAATTCATGCACACGCTCATAAACCATTTCCAACTGACTAGAAATCCCCATCTCAAACACTTGTGTTAATAAAATCGCTGCGTCATCCGCTTTCGTATCCTGTAAAAGCTGTTCCTGCACAATACTGACAATTGCTTCCTCTATCGTTGCACCATGCACAGACACATCAA
Source organism: Lachnospiraceae bacterium UBA3401 (assembly GCA_002358575.1). GTDB lineage: Bacteria > Bacillota > Clostridia > Lachnospirales > Lachnospiraceae > COE1. The sequence continues at coordinate 8,423 of DEPD01000146.1, forward strand.
TCAGAGCGGCAAATACCTGCGCACCATACTTGTATTTCCAAATTTCGCGAATTAAGTTACGATTCGTTCGCAGCTGTAAATTAGGTCCTTTTAACCGCTTTGCAAAATCTGCATGCAAAAAATTCAGCCGATGAAAAAACTTACTCATCTGCCTGTGCTTTTTGCTGGAAAAAATAGAAAGTGTCACTTCTTTTTCCAATGTACTATCCGTTCGGATACCAAATTCCCCACACTGATTCTGAAAATCCAAAATAATTGGTGGAACATCTGCCAATGTGCAGAGCGCACCAGAACCAGTCCCTGTCATCAGGCGCCTCAGTACGCGAACTGGCATATCCGATGATAGATTATATTCGCCCTTAACATAAGATGTTAGCACTGCATCCTGCAACTCGTATGCACCAGGCTGTGGCTTTTCGCGCAGACTACTAAGCCCCTGTGCCATCTGCCACGCACAGATTTCATCATATGTGGAAAGTGCGCCGTCCTCCTTACGCACATTCTTTCCAGTAGTAACAAGAAGATCCAGCACTGCTGCCTCATATGGATTCCGGGTCTGGTCGGCAATCTCCTCCCATATTTTCTGATAAAAACCTGTGTAGGGCATACCACTCGCATAACCATTCAGCGCGTCTGCCGACTCCATGGAATAAGGCATCAGATACACACTTTCATCCTGTCCTGGAACATAATGTGCTATACTTTTTGCATAGCGAACCGTTTCCTGCCATTGTGCATCTGACAATCGCTCACGCAGCCCTGGTGTGTGAAATCCACCTGTAATTACAAGAATACGCTGTATTTTCTGTTGACTGCTCTCCTCTTTTATACTATCGACATGTTCTTGACTCTGCGACAACTCACTTCCACGCAGCACCTGTAAAGCAATTCGTGCAGCCATATGCTGTTCCCGCGCAAGGCATCCTTCACTCTGCAACACTTCCTCGGGCGTATTTTCCCGCGCAAGCGCACAGTAAGTATTTAAATGGGAAAACCAAAGATCACTGTCCTCATACATACCATTTATCTCAAAATACTTTTCCCAGAACTCATCAAAGTTGCGCATTCCTGTTTTTTCACACAATTTTTCTATGTGCGCATTCCGCGCAAGCAGATAGTCGTCATTATAGTTGCGCGGTGCCTCCCCATTCCCCAATTTATCCGCTGATGCCGCCAGAATATCTCCATAAGACAAATCAATAAAGGACACTGGTGTCCTATTTTTATCCGCCTCGCGCAGCGCTGTTAACTCTGGTGAATAGTCCAAAAATGGATAATAGCACTTGTAATGTTGTTGTTCTTCCGATATCTTTTTTGCCTTGTCGTGATAGGAATAATAGATGGCAAACGGTGCACGCGTATCTTTGTGTACCATAACTGGAAGCAAAGCATTCGCATTATCTGGCCCTTCCACCAAAACCGCATTGGGTTTCCATTCTGCAAAAATCTTCTGAATATGGAAAGAACACGCTGGGCTGTGATGGCGCACTGGTATTAGCATTATTTCAGCCATTTCCGCGCTTCGTAATATTCTTTCCATAATCCACCTTCTTTGTCGCTTTTTGCGCGCACCACTGTATTGAAATAACCCTTTACTTTCTCCAAATCGTCCTTATCCTCCTTGGAGATGGCACCAACAAGATTCTGAACAAGACACTCCACATCAAGACGTCCTTCACCATAATAATATCCTGTCAACATTGTTTGATAGTACACTGAAACTGCTTCCGCTGTACTCATCACTGCATTTGGCTTGTCAATTCGATGCCCATAGGAAGAAACACCTTCTCGCAGCTCATGATAAGTCGAAGCGAGAAGCTCTGCCACGTCTTCATCAACTTTCATATCCACATGATTTTCTTCCGCAAGCATACTGACCTCATTCAATATTATCTGCTTCTCCAGAGAAACCTTTTTCACTGGCATAACAGTCTCGAAATTAAAGCGGCGCTTTAACGCGCTGCTCATTTCATTAACCCCTTTGTCTCTTGTATTTGCGGTTCCAATCACATTAAAACCTGGGCGCGCAAACAAGAAACCATCATCACCCAACTCTGGTACATTCAACACTTTATCACTCAACACACTAATAAGACTATCTTGAATCTCCGCTGGTGTTCTTGTAATTTCCTCAAAACGGGTAAGGATTCCTTTTTCCATTCCTATGTAAAGCGGTGCTGGCACAAGCGCTTCTCTGCTTGGTCCTTTCGCGAGCAGCAACGCATAGTTCCAAGAATATTTAATCATATCCTCTGTTGTTCCCGCTGTTCCTTGTATTGTATTTTTGCTATTTCCGCTAATTGCGGCAGATAAAAGCTCTGAGAGCATTGTCTTTGCTGTCCCCGGCTCACCGACAAGCATCAGACCACGGTTGCCAGCTAATGTGACAATACAGCGCTCTACAAGCGCATCATTTCCAAAGTATTTTTTCTTAATTTGATAATTTTTCCGCTTATATTTAATAGGCTTTTCACTGCCCAAAATAAAGGTTCTAACTGCTTTTGGCGACATCTGCCAATTGTCGGGTTTTTTATTTCCTTGTTCCTCATCTGCTTTCTTTAACGCCTCAAGTTCCTCCTGATAACGCACTTCCACTGGGGGTTTTATTGTTTCCTGCATTGTTTTGTCCTTTCTAAATATTGTACTATTCAGCCATGTCATTCTTCATAAATCGCCTAAATATGTGTTTTTATCAATAATATTTGATGTTTGCTGGCGAACTATTTCAATAGTTCTCTACCTACTATTATAAACACTATTGATTGTGATAGGCAAGTAAAATTACGTAGAAAACATGTAACAGTTCAGCCATATCATTCATAAGTCGCCAGAGTGTACATTTTAACCAATAACATTCGGTTTTTGCTGGCGACTTATTTCATGACGGGCGTCTGCCCTATAGAATTAATTGTACAAATTGCCCTTTGTGAGCAAGCTCCCACATACAATTTGCACAATTAATTCTGCATGGCTGAACTATTACGAAAACATTATAAACCAGTCACTATTCATCGCATGAGAATTTTTATAATTTTCCACTGTACTAGCCGAGGGCGGTTCATGCAAAACAAAGGGATAGGCAAAACAGACGCTAATTGCAAAAAATATTTCAGCAAATTTAGATTGAATTTTGTATGTGTTTATAATAAAATAATCATATTAAATCATTGAATAAATTAGAACATTTTATCTGTTAGAAAATTCACAATTGGAGCTTTAAAAAGAAATGGAAATGGAATATATATTTGAAACACAAAATTTGAAAGTTAGAAAATTTAAGCTAGAAGATGCCAGATGCTTATATGAAAATCATTTGGAAGAAGAAGTAAAAAAGTGGTTTCCAAATGAAAGCTATGCAGATATGGAAGAAACCAAAGACGCAATTAAATTTTATATAGACTGTGTGAATAATAAACATTTACCATATGTATTAGCGGTTGAATTAAAGAACACAGGGGAATTAATAGGCGATACAGGGGTAAATAAAACTGACGAAAATTCCAATGAATTAGAAATAGGTTACACAATATGTAAAAAATATAGTGGAAAAGGATATGCTACTGAGCTTTTAAAAGCTATAACAGAATTTATAACACGCACTTTTGGAATAAACATTTTATATGGACGTGTTATTCGTGGAAATAGTGCTTCTGTGAGAGTTCTTGAAAAAAATGGTTACAAATTTGTTCGGGAAGAATTTGGAGCAGACGATGACCCTTATGGTAATGGAATGTTAATCTACAAAAAAATATGTTAAATTCCCGTTTTGAATCTTCTTTCCCTTTGCGTAATGATTATCTTAACCAGTGGACTTTAGTATTCGGCTAATTGCAGACCGCGGAATGCGCCTGTATTGCGCATTCCTGCCCCGTGAAAAGTAGCTTTAAATTCTCTAATAAAAAGCAATAATACTATTTCAACTATCGGAAATATTTTTATCCTCCTCAATCCACCACTTTATGATTTCTGGCGTACCATCTTCCTTCCATGTAATCAAAAACTGTGCAGTCGCAACATTATGTACGTTTCCACCCTCACCATTTAAATATTCCGAAGCCTGCAATACCATTTTTTTATTGTACTCTACTGCACATAGGTTATAAAATCCCCGCACTTCACTTCCCACGCTGCGCGCTGTATTTGGCAAATCCTCCCACATATTCTCAGCTTGAAAAGAAATCGTTTCATCAAAATATGGGCAAAAGGCACTGTACTGATTTTTTTCTGGCTCCTGAAACACTTCTATTTTAATCCCACAGTCATAATCCTCATCAAAATCGGAAGGTAATTGCATTCTTTCAATACCATGCTTTTCAGAATTGTCTGTCAATGAATTTCTGTATTTAAAAATTGCTTTATAGGAATCTCCTACTGCACCACAGCCTGTCCCCTGTGCACTAAACACAATCTCCATATTTCCATCATTGTCAAGGTCCTCCCAAAAGGTATCAAACCAACCATAATAAGAACACATTTCTTCTGAAAAACAATAAGGCGCATTATCATTCATATAAAACCATAGACCACCAGAACCATAAAATGGCATTTCCTGCGCATCAAGCACCATAACCAGCATATCCACCTGTCCGTTTTTATCAATATCATCTATCTGAAGTCCTGTAAGTGCCATCTTTCCTTCCTGAAAAAGATTGTCTTCCATTAAAATCTGAAAATATTTCTCTGCTGCCTGTTTGTCATACCCTTGTTTTTTTGCCTCCTCATAAAACATTTTCTCATTTTGTTCCATCTGCTTTTCAGGAGAATACTCTTCTTGAGTCGTCTCCTCCTGTGATTCCTCCTGCAAAGAGCTTTCTTGTTCTTCCTCATGATCTGTAGTTTGTACTATTTCTGACTGCTCCACTAAAATATTTGTGGACGTTTCCAAAGGTACATTTGTCTCCTGATCGGATACACAACCAAACGTAACGCCCACACATAACAACATCATGCATATATATTTTGTTTTCTCAACTCGTTTTTTCATGATTTCTTTTCCTCCTGTGTCCGCCTATATATCCTGAAACGTTCTTTATCGCAATCAAGCGGAGATTAACGCTCACTATCTTAAAATGATATTTTATGATTAGGAGGTCAAAAGGTCCATTTTCATTGTAGAGATAATTTTTTCAAGATTGTGCCACAATATCTTGAGGCGATGCGGCGCATCGTTGATAGATATTGTGGTGCAAGATTGGAAAAATTAGCCTGCAAGGGAAATTCAGACCTTTTGACACCCTAATCATTTTATATTACTTATAGATAACGATATTATTTTACACAGGATTTGCATCATGATTGTATCGAAATTGCATCAAAGTTGCATCATAAATCTAGAACTTATGTTTGAATAACTTTTTTAGAACAAAACAGAATTTCTTTATTCTTTTTTTCTAATTGACATCGTTTCCTTATCTGCACGATTCTCTCTTTGTTTGCCGCATAATTCATTGGAATCAATCCAGCATCTGCTCTTTTCCAAGTTTCTCTTACTTTGCCATCTTCCGTATAATAATAACAATGATGCTGCCATTGTTCCCCTTCTTCCAATATCCATATCTCCTGCTGCTTGCCTTGTTCTGTATAACTGTAAAAATCTATAATACTCATCAATTGCAGTTGCAATATTCATAATCTGACCATTTCTATAATATTCAATTGATAGTCCATTATTTCGATTTTCATTCACTTCGTGATACATTTCCAGACAGCCTTCAAAATCATAATATATTTTTTCAATTCCCTCCATAATTCCATTTACAATATCACATTCTCTTGATAATTTTCCCTTAAAATATTCCTCAAGATGACCAGTAAACGGGATTGTACAACCTTTATCTACATAATATGTCGGATTTCCATTTTTATATTTTCCCTCATATAAATCATTACAATTCATTTTCTAATTTTCTCCATTACATCATCTGTATTACCAACATTAACAACTATATATAGTGATCAGACATTTTTGTTGTAATTCTTATGACTAATTCAGTACATACCTGATAGAGAATTTGATGCACATTAAAGCTATATGGACAAACATTATTGTAAGAACATATTACTTAGATTTATCATTTCCAAAACTTGTATTTCATGTACTGCTTTACTCTTTTTTTAATTTCAATATTACTATGTTTTTCTTGAACATACTTTATATCGTCATCTATGATACGAATTTCATTTAAAAGTATTGGATGTTCTTCTGCTCGTTTATCCTTTAAGTTCTCAATCTGATACAAGTCACACAAATATGTGAATATAAATTCAGCAGGAATTGTTGCATATCTGGCAATCTGCCTATTATTTTTCGTCCTAAAACTACCTGATAACTCCTCAATAAAATAATACCATCGTTCAATATATGTGTGCACTAATCCCATAAGACAACTATCCTGCTCATTATAATTATCTGAAAAATCATAATGATTTAATATGGGAATAAACCAGTTACATAGGCAAATCCCTTTGTCAATCTTTTTATTGATCCCCATATCATTATATAATAATTTCTTAAGTCCACCATGTATATAAATTGAAAAATCTGAGGCATGTTCAAAATTATAATGAGTGGCTATATGTTTGCCGAGTTGCGTCGTCCTTGCCATTCCCATCAATCCTAATAATACACATTGTTCGCATTTCATGTTTAATGTCAAATTTAATATCTCTTGTTTTTTCTCTGCACCTAACATTATTATCCCCTTCAACCCAGCGAAAAATAAATCCTATTCTTTGTACACAACTATCTGCAAACTTAAAATGACTAATTACTTTTTCATTCGCCAAAATCGTGGTATCGCACTTTTACGCCTGCTAACACAGTCATCTTATGTTCATAAAAGAGTGAGTTGCTAGTCCCACAGATGGAAATACTTATAAATCAATATATTCCCATCCAGCTTAAATCTACTTTTTTCTTATACTTGATGTTCTTATAAAACATTAATGTATTCTTTTTATATCTGGCACTTTTTATTTCATTTTCATATTTAAAATCATAAATTCTTATTATAACGTTTAGATCCTGTTCCTCATTATCATTCAATACCTCAAGAAATTCGTATTGATAAGATGCTCCCTTAAATAATTCTTTTATTGTATTCAATCTACTATTCTTAAATACACTTTCCACAAGATCTCTATCATAATACTTCAGTCCAAAATCTTTTTCAAATTGGGAATCAAATGTTCTATCAAACTTACGTTCTCTTGTAATATAAGATTGAAACTCGTTTTGTGCCTTAAATTTTCCAAGCCAAACTGCTATATATCCCTCTCTATTATTTATACTCATAATAATCCATCTTCCAACTGTTCCAAAACTTCCGACCAAAAATTTCCAACATTATCGAACGCACTTTTATCAATATTGCTTAATTCTTTTCTCATTTCTCTAACAATCCCAACACGTTCTTCTTCATGAGAATCATCAAAATCAAATACTATCTCTAACCTGTTATGATAGGTCAACTTCAAGAATCTATATTATTTCATTAATTTATTTTCTTCAACAATTCCCTCAAACTAATTAGACATTTATCCCTTTCAATATGGATCTCATTCCTGTCTCTGTTATAAAAAACTCAAATTCCATTGTAATAAATAGTTCATCTCCATAAAGCGTCAATCTATAAGCAGCCCTATAATGTACTCCTTCAACCAACTCATAAATGATAATTTCTGCATCATCAGTCACCTCATCAATACAATCTTCTGAATCTAACATTTCTTCAATACACACCATAGTACTAATGAAATCTTCTATTCCAATTTTAATCTCATCTACAACGCCTTCAACACCTTTGTAATCTTTTCTATGTACTTTTTTCATTACTTCTTTCACTATCATTTTTATACGATTCTTAATTAATTTTGAATCCATAGCGCACTTCTTTCTTATGAATATTTTTTGTCACACAAGTTAATACACCTTAAAAATTCCATTTTTTTGTCCGCCTGACCACCCACATGGCAAATGTCCTGACAAATAAATTTCTAGCATTTGCTCAAAAAATATATCAGTAGTGTAATATTCTGAATAATGGTTTATTAAAAACAACGTCTGAACATTAAATTTTACATCACTTAATACAATCCCCCCGAAACGAATTCCTTTTCTCTTTAATCCAACAGTAAATCTTTTTGAAAAAGCAAGTACTTCCTTTTGTACCTTTTCATATTCTTCCCCTATTAGGCTATATTGTTCTTCGTAGTTTAACAATATAGCACTTGAAAAGTCACCTCTTTTATCCAAACATATATTTTCCCACTTATATGATTGTATTGACTTAGGTATTTCCATTTTATCTTTTAAAAAAATAACTTCAAACGTATCAAAATTTTGATCGCCGCAATTTTCAAACCAACTGCAATTTATCACCTTTTCTATAAAATCTGGTTTTAACTCCATATTTTCTCCTAGTATAAAATTAACAATTTCACCATCCTGTTTTGTATACCTGCTAATTAAATTCATTCAAAGCCAATCCAACTCAATTTCTAATTCTTCCTCAAGTTTATGTAGATCTTTATCTTCTACCGCTCCAAAGTAAAATTCTTCAGATTCTCTTATATAGCATCCTAGCACTTTTTTTCTTCTGCAAGCAATAATCTTATACCCATTTTTGTACTTTTCATCTGTATTAAAATATAAAAATTCTTTCTGACAAAGTTCTTTAAATTCTTCTTCCTTTATCTCAATTCTTGCTTGGGCATACATTAGATTCAATATCTGCCATGCTGCAATATTGAAAAAAAAGCTCTCTGGATATAAAGCTCCTTCTGAATACCAGTTGGGATCAAAATCAGGATACATGCTAATAGATTGATATTTACTATTCAATTTTTCCAAAGTTATTCCAAGCTTTGCCATACCTTGATCGGTGCTTCCAAATACTAATGCCCCATCCTCAATAGAGATATCTTCAATATTCCTAAACAAATAATACGCATTTAATATATTTTTATCATTTCCATAATACTCATAAAACTCTTTCATCCCCTTTGGAAATGATACACCTAATTCTTTTTCTTTTACAATTATTGCGTTAACCTGTACCTTTTTTGGTATTTTGGATAAAAAGCAATTTAATTCATCTAACATTTTTTTGATCATTTTATAATCCGCCTTTGCGATATTTGGTTGCTCATAGTCATTATCTCTAAAGTCAGAATAAACTTACAAACTTGACTTTCACAAAATGTTTATATTTTGTCCAAACAACTATTCCCAAAATTTGTATTGCATATACTTATTCACTCTTTGTTCTATATCGTTATAGTCATACTCTTTTTGAACAAATTTAATATCATCTTCAATGTTATCCAATTCAGTTATTACCATATCATAATTTTCTATTTCTTTTATTCTTTTATCACTCGGTGAACTAATATCATGTAAGCAACACAAATATTCTTCTATAAGTTCACTTGGTATTTCTAAGAAACGAGCTATCCTTTTACTTTCTATATTGTCAATATCTAAAGACGACAACATCCCAATAAAATAATACCAATTTTCAATCAAAGAATAAGCAATTCCCATTAAGATTTCGTCTTGTTGATCTATAATTATATAATCTTCTTCTCGTAAAGTTAATAGTAGTGAGTTACATACGTCCTCACCCTCACTGATTTTCATATTAACTGTAAAATCACTATATAATTTCTTAAGTTCTCTCCATATATACATATCAAATGTTGCTATTCCTTGAAACTCATTATGAGATGCAATATACTTTACTAATTTAATAGTCCTTGCCATCCCCATAATTCCCAACAAAATACATTGCTCACACTCCAAGGCAGAAAAATTATCTTGTATAAATTTACATTTACTATCAATATTACCAAACATCACTCTGTCTCTCCGCAATTATAAATAACCATACTCAAACTTCCCACATTAAAAATAAGATTCGTACCTTGAAAAATCAACACTTTAGCTCATAAAATAACAGTTAAGCAGCATTTTGACCATATTCTAAAGCATAAAGGGCAACTTCTGATAAGTTTATATTATAAAAAGCAAGGACAACTTTTTATAATCAGATGGACGAGGCTAAAGGGCAACTTCTGATAAGTTATATTATTCCAAACAATGCACAGATTTTTTCTGGCATTCCATGTATACTTCTCAGTTTCAAAAAATGCATCCTTTTATCCTCAAACGAAACTTTGCTTTTTATAAAGAAATATTCATAACAATCTGGATTATCACAATAGTAAGCATTTTCATGGAATTTAAACTCTATTATCCATCCATTTAATTCTCCCAATATATCAGAACCTATAACATACTCTTCCATATAAATGTGATTTGAATATTGCCCACAATCTGGACAGGATGCACCATTTTTACAATGAAATACATGTACCAACAGACGCCGCTTTTCTTCTATAATTTCATATTTATCATAGTCATACTCATAACTGATATATTTCACAAACTCCTCTATACAATTAATTTCTATCTTTGTTTCCTCCAATAGTTTATTTGGTATTCTTACAGTGGTCTGAATTATAATTCCCTGTAATTTTGCAGCTTCTTTAATATACCAATCCCAAAATTCCATCTCTCGTCTTTTTCGCTCATTATCCGAAACTACCAAATTATAAAATGCGTACATCTTACATGCACAATAAGCTGTATCACGCTCATCATTTTCCAGTTCACAATTTTTTACTGATGGATCACACAATAATTCATCTTGTGGTATGCCTGCTACCCCTTCTATAACATCTATCAGGTATACGATAGACTGTTTTAAATACACTTCATAAAAGCTTGTTTCCTTATCCGTGCATCTATCACACTCATCATAAAATTCTGACACAGCCTTCTTTAACAATTTATTATCAGAACGGAATAATGACACAATTCTCTGGTAAAGTTCCTGTAGTTTAGTACAAATTGGCGCTCCCTCTGTCCAACAATCAATTACTTTTTGGATACTATTTAATTCCAGTGTGACATACTTTCTCTCTGTAAAAGAATCCTCTTCCAGTATTTTCCATAGTATTTCTCTGCTGTAAGGTGACAATTCACCCTTTTCTTCAACTTGTTTTATTAACTCTATGTATAAATTTTCCACTTTATTTTCCTCAATATTTATCAGACTCGCGAAGTCTCTATTACACCAACGTTTATGGCAGATTTCTCATTGAATATACATCAATTGAAACAATGTACACACCTCATAAACTTAATATATATCTAACAAAAAATCTTCTCAAAACATCAGATACAAAAGACTCCGAGAGTCTATATTCACTTTGTATATACTTAGCGATAAAAATTTAGTATGGTATCAAATCCTGCATTTCTGTCACCATACGACCCGTAAATTCTCCATCAGAAGTCCTTTCCATCAATTTCCATGATGGGAAATCCTCTGTGTCATATTCTGCACAACCATTTGTAATTAATTGTAATACACTACAATATGATTCTAATGCTATCTGATATGCAAAATCTGCAATCTGTTCTGGTGTCGCCCCTGCTTCCATCAATGCTGTTGTTTCTGATGTTGTTATTCTTCCGTCTCTAAGCATATCTGGATAAGTATCATCAAAAAATCTCAATCTTTCGTTCAATCGATACACAAAATGATATGCTGCCAACCAGCCTAACTTTTTATCCTGCTGCTCTAGCTCCGCATAATACTTTGCTGCACCTTCAGGCAATCCTAAAGCTATAAACATTTTCTCCAACTCTTCTCTTGTCATTGATACTCCCCCACTTCCTCAAAAGAAAATCCTGTTAGTCCATTTTCTTCAATAATTTTTTTAAACTCATCTTTTACAAAAACTTCTCCTTCATAAAGTTCTCCTTCACATAAGACTTCAAAAATCAAAGATTTTGGTATTTTTTCCTTTTTAAAAACAAATTTTTTTATATCCCAAATTTGCCCTTCATATTTGCTTGCTATAATATTATCTAAGTCTAAAGCATCTGCTATACATAAAATATGCATTAAATACAATGGTTTTTTATAAATGACAGGTATAAATTCCACGTATTCTGACAATACAGGTTCCAGAATGTTTTTCGCTCTCTCATTCAATAGAAAAAGAGAAAGCCCATCCCATAAATAGGAAACATCAAATTCCTTTCTTCCGCTAATAACATGTACCTCTAATCCCCTCAATTTCCCTAATTGTCTCTCTGGTGAATTGATTCTCGAATCAAAATCTTCAGAGAATTCATCATCACAGTTTACCAACTGATATTGCTGGCTATCTTCTCGTTTTCCTGTGTCAATTTTTAAATTCCAGATTTTCATTATAAGTTGTCTCCTCCTAATATATAAGTG
>DEPD01000051.1:0-29163 GCA_002358575.1 Lachnospiraceae bacterium UBA3401
TCGAGGAGGTATGTCAAAAAACGTAGGCGCTGCGGGCTGCGGCGAGGCTTTTTGGCATGCATAATCGGAGAAACAGCCAAGTCAAGATGCGTCAGTTATGTTTCTACAGTTCCTAACGCCATTTGTATCTCAATCTTTCCATTTCTTTCGATACTCTGTCGGTGTACAATGTGTATACGCACGAAATACTTTTCCAAAATAACTACTGCTGCCCAGTCCGCAAGCACTGCCAATCACTGTGACAGGCTCGTTTCCCTTTGCAAGCATCTGACAAGCAATTTGTAGACGATAATTTTTGAGATACTCTATAGGTGTCATGTGCAGACAGTCCTGAAACACTCGAAAACATTCGCGCTCACTTAAATATGCTGCCGCCGCAAGTTGTGATATCGTAATTTTTTCGGTGTAATGCTCATAAATATAAATCAGCATTTGTTTGATCTGATCGTTGCTTTTATTGTACTTGCCATTTTGACCCGATATTACATGGCACTGTGAAAAAAGTAATAGCCATATTTGTGTCAGAACTTCCCGCAATTTTATCTCATATCCAAACTCATTTTCTGAGAAACGAAACGCTTCCAAAATCAACTCTAAAATTTTATTTTGCGCTGGATTTTCTGGGAATAGTGGAATCAACTCCATCTGCGGTGCAGATACAATCGGAGTAATATATTTGTATTCAATTCTGCTCCCTCGCTCTCCTGCAAGCAAAGATACATCAAAAATGTGAAGAAGCTGAATTGTTTCTTCTGTCCGCGAAACCGCCCGTGTCATATGCAGCACATTTGCATTAACCATGCCACCAGAACCTGCCGGAAACAAAATTTTTCCAGTAGGAGTCTCATACTCCAACGCACCACTTTCCATATAAAAAAGCTCTACCGCTTTGTGCCAATGCCATGGTGCAATATGCCCGATATACTTGTCCAGTTCTGCTCGCGAAGCAATATAAGGAAAATCTGTTGTGAAACCAGGAAGGGATTCTTCTTTCGTTCCTATATGAAATTCTACGCTTTGTACTATTTTCATACTTGACACTACCTTTTCTTATATTCTAAATTAAAATTCTCGTGTCTCGTCAAACCACAATTCCCACTTTTCAGGTGAAATATCAATCTTAGCTTCCTCTTTTAACTGCAAAATAGCAGTAAATACATCTTCCCGCTCTGTTGTCTCAATGCCATCAAGCCGATTAATTTTTTCAATAAATTCTCTAATCGTATGATAGATTTCATCCTCGGTATCCGACTGTTTTATCTTGTTAAAGCAGCTCTTATATGCCCGCGTCGCTTTCTTTGCATTTTTCTCCTCCCACTCCGAAAATGGAATCCCATATTCTGTAGCAAACCATATCTGATTGCGCAGTTTAGTAACACTAACAAAATCCATTTGCCTTTCCTTTTTCAGAGACTTAAGCTCTATTATAAATGCTTTTCCTGCACTTTCCTCAATATTATACCCAATAAAACTTTTTAAGCGCTTCCAACTTTCCAGTTTTGGCATATCATGTAAATCTGGAACATATCTCAACGCAATCCCTTCTAGTTGCCTTAATTTAGTCAATGCACTCAAATTAGTCATATTACCATGCAGAGTAATATCCTTTAAATTTTCAAATTGCAGCAGACTTGCACAGTCAAAAGCAGCTTTTGTAGGCAAGTTATAGATACTTAAAAAAGATGCCTGCTCCAAAATCGGAAAAACAGGTAGTTGACAGCATCCCTTCTCTTTTGGATAGTCTGGACAAAATGCCAAACACGGAATCTTATCACATTTTTTAATGTCAAAATTTTCAAGAATTCCAGACAAAGTGAGTACTAATATTTTTTCTCCAGTTAATACTTGGATTTTACACTTCTCTGTGCGAATAGACAGACGTTCAATATCTGCATCAGTAAAGTCAACCGTTCTATCCACATGAGATGCCCAGTGAAATTCTTCAATACTTCTTTTAGAAGACCATTCAATAAATCCTGTATCATTTCCAGAATAGTAAAACCATCTCGGCCAATTGCCATAAGGATATCGCTCCTTATGCTCTCGACCATAACCTGTATAAAATTCATTAAAAGCATTCCAGTTTATCGCGCAGTCCTGCTCCACCCAGACATCATATTCTCCCTTTGAAATCCCCTTTGTTCCTATCGAAAAAGAACCTTGTCCTACTGGAAGCATTACTTTGTGACTGTCTTTTCCGGTCAATGAAATGACATACTCTGTATTTCCCATACCTGTTTTCCCCTCTTTGATAATGATAGCCACACCAAACTCTCTTGTAGCTATTTTCTCTCGATTTGATTTATGACAGCACATAAAAACGATTGCTTCACATATGTATATTAGTTTCTAAAACATTATTTATAGTTTGTAATCAAAACTTCCTGTGTCGTATTTCTACTGTTTTTTGTATGGTAATTACAATTATTATAGTCAAATTTTATTTTATGCATATGATATTTTCGTGCTTTGCGCCAACTGAGAAGAATATCATTTCTTTCCCCTTTATGGTGTGATACATTGGACAGTGCAAATCGGATTCCCCTCTCAGAAAGCATATCAAGAATCTCATATAATTCCTTCTCGTCTTGCTCTCCCCATCCTTTAAAACCTCTTTTTCCATCATTATAACTACCACAAGTTATTAAATAGGGCGGGTCGGCATATAGAAAATCATTGGTCTTCATCAGATTGTAGTCAAACTCTCGAAAATCACAGGAAGTATATTGAACCTGTTCAATAACTCCTTGCAGCTTCCTCAAATTTTCTCTCATAACATTATTAAATGAGCTTCTGGATTTTCCAAAAGGATTGTTATATTCATGTGCCGCATTAAAGCGAAATTGATAATTAAAACTGTAACACATCAGTACATACAGGTCGATTGGATTTTTCGTTCTATTATAATATGCTCTAAAATGTTCATATGCTTCTTTATTTTCTTTGGTCAGTTTCCAGTTGCATATCGTTCGGTCAATCTGCTCAACTGCCTTCTCGATTCCCAGTTGTTGAAATTCCTTATAAATCTCAATCACAAAAAAATTTAAATCATTCGCAATATGCTCATTTGCCTTTGTATTAAATGTAACATCACAGCCGCCGCAAAAAATATCCACCATCAGGTCAATTTTTCGCGGAAACCACTTCTGTATCTGCTGAAGAATCCGGTACTTATTTCCAATATAATTCATAGGTGCCTTTATATACTGCATTCGTTACTCCTCAAAATTTAGCCTTCCTTTGATATCAAACCAATAAAACACTTGAAACAGTTCCTTATGCAAACGCCCAAACTTACGGACCATATTTTAAGGAATTATCTGCTCATAGTCAGGTGCAATAAAGTAGACAACATGGCCGTTTCCCGTATTGCCATCCGCCGCATTTATCTTATAGTCATGCATTCTGACACAATTCCTTGAATTGCCATCTACGACAGTAAGTGTTATTTCATTCTCATTTACAGTCACATCGTAAACAATTGCTGTGTGGCTTAAATATTTGTCTGTATGCGCTTTTCCTGTCCATGCAAACAGAACAATATCTCCAGGGTGCGGGGTAAAATCGCTTCCTGCATAGACTGTCTGACTCCAATGATAAAACGGCGCACCAAACACCTCCACGCTCGCTCCATAACTGCTATTTAAAATGGAGAAAGGCACATTCGCCATTCGTGCACACCAAGATGCAAATTCCGAGCACCAAGCAGTTCCATTGCTTCCCAGATAGCGTCCATACTCAGAATAATCCTTATCCCCCAAAGAACGACCATCTAACTGGTCTTCCTGATCTCCCTCATGATAACCAATCTGTGAGACCGCAATCGCAAGGATATCCGCGCGGTAGTCGTTTAATATAATCGTGTTTTTTAATGTCTGATAATAAGGGTCAGCCATATATTCCATTGAAAAATTTTCTGGATTCTCTATAGGAGAAAGTACTATTTCTGCCTCCGAAGCAGACGTTTCATCAGCAGCACAAACAGGAGTCATAGAATTGAATGTAAGCATCAACACAAGAAAAAAAGAGATTGCTTTTCTCATATAAATATCCTCCTTAAATTTTTACTTTTGTTCTCTTTCCCTTGTTCTATACTATGCTGTACTCCATCATCTCATAGACAAGTTTTGTTCCTTCCGCTGTCTCTGGAGGAAGCAAGGCGCGCGCAACACATTTTAATTCCCCTGACGCATCTGCATCTTTTTTCAGATAGGCGTAATCACCGTCAAGCCTTTCTACCGTATAATTAATCTTGTCCAACAACATGTTTTGTTACGCTCCTATAATTTTCTTTACCACTGCAGCTATCTGATCACACTTGCAATTTGCAAAGAAATACTCCTGAAACTTCTCGCCGCTCAGAGCACCTTTGCATAGCTCTCTGTCCAACTTCGGCAAAATATCACAAAGATCTGCATGGGTGACAGTCTTTACCTCGTCGAGTATCTTTTTATTGCGCTGTTCAGGAACCACGCGCTCCTTCGGATATCCTCCACCGCCTAGAGTGCAAAACAGTTTCTCGAAAATATATTCGAGATTTAACTCTCCTCCCCATCCAAAATTCTCTGCAAACGGAAGCGCCACACAATTTCCGTCATTTACTTGAGAAAACAAATAGGCGTCAAGCGGCGATTCAATATGACCACAAAGCACCTTTGGAAATGCATTGCACGCCAGCATTGCGCCCTCGCCAGTACCGCATCCAGTGATAACAAAGTCAGCTGCTCCAGAATTTAACAATACCGCTGCCAATATGCCGTTCTGCACATATGTAAGTTGATGTGTATCCTCCGTTGTATACATTCCGTAGTTAAATACTTCATGCCCCATTGGCTCTACAACTTTTTTGAGTGTCTCACAGATCATGGCATTCTTTGCCGCCTGGCTGTTTTCGTTAATCAATGCAATTTTCATAATTTTTCCATCCTTTCTTTTTATAATTAATGTCTATTCTGAGTAATCTTTGCATATATATAGTATAGCACCAACTTTAGTGTCTTTTCCACCTTTTTATAAAAATGGGAACAACCGCCGCATAATAAACAAAAAGTGTGACGGTTATATAATTTTTTTGTTAATTTTATACATTTCTCATTGCTTTCATGACCTTTTTGAGCTATATTGAATATATAGAAGAAATAAGGCATGTAGACACTTCCTGCGCACCCTTTGCGCAGTTCCAATTTGTATTGAAAAATACAAAATATGTGCATAATAAAATACTGCTGCATGCATCTAGGGGGCGGAAATTTTGATAGCTAAGAAAAACGATTTGCAAAATGATATGCTAAAAGAAGTAAATAGTGAAGGTATCTACGAATCTGCAAAAACGCTCACCTTTATCGCGCCAGCCAAAACAGAGCGCATTCCTCAGGAGGAGTACGATCAACTCGTAGAACCCTACCGCGAAGCCATGACACGGCTCGAAGTACGTATGAACGGTTTGAATGAAGATTACCGAAAAAAATATAGAGATTATCCAATCCACAATATACAGGCCCGTATCAAAAGCCGAAAAAGCATTGAAAAAAAACTTGCCAGCAAAAATCTTCCAGTCACCGCCTACACGGCAAAAGATAATCTGACAGATATTGCGGGCATTCGCGTAATCTGTTATTTCGTGGAGGATATTTTCAGTATCCTGTCACTCGTTAAGACACAGACAGACTTATTGATTCTTAAGGAAAGTGATTATATCCATTATCCTAAAGAAAGCGGTTACAAAAGCTACCATATGGTGTTGGGCATCCCTGTATACCGCATAGAAGGAATGCAGTATTATCCTGTCGAAATACAATTTCGCACACTTGCCATGGATCTCTGGGCAAGCATGGAGCACCGCATCTGTTACAAGGGAGAAACCCCTGACGAAACCGCTGATGCATTTCGCAACTACTCAGGAGAACTCTCCGAGATGGAGCGGCGTATGAAACATCTGCTTGACGAGATTCGCCGGGATAATCCACAGGAGCCAATGCAATAAATTTATGCATAGTTATGACTCTTGATGTCAATGGTTATATTGCAATCGGCAATAAATTGATAATTTGCCTCAAGTCCGTAGGCAATATGTATTTTTATACAGTCTGCATTCTCTGTAACGCAGACCTCTTTGGTATCCATTGCAACCAGAATATTTCCGAATGGGGTAAAATAATCAGTCATGGTTTTTTTCCCCTCGGAAAACACCATCTGCACATTGACAGGACCTTTCTTCCATAGCGAAAATTCTTTCCCTTTTAATTTTATCATATTACTAATTGGTTCTGAAAAATCATCCATAAGTTCCTCATAACAAACATAATGTGCATCATTTCTATAATAATATTCACCAGGACAAATCGTCTCGATCTGGTCAAGCTCCTCATCAGAGGCATTCTGCCCAACCTCATTATCTACAAACTGAAGCCCACGTATCGATACCAACACTTCTTTCGTCATATATCCCTCCAAGTTTACTTCCAAAATTCTAACAACGCAAATTTATATTTTACTTTTACTGCAGATTCTTCCTCTTCTTTTGTATCTCCATAAAAATAGGACTCCATAAATTCTTTTGCCTCCTCCACTGTAAGTTCCTCTCCATTTTCATCTAAAATACAGCCAATTCCAGAGTTGACAAAAATCTCGGGGCTGAGTGCTCCCACCCACAATACGACACCCAATATCATCAGTGCATTTTTAAAATATTTTTTTCCAAAAAACATATGTCCATACCTTCCTCATTTTACTTTTATCAGTAAGTATGGACACATTTTAAACTTTTATACGCCTTTTTTATGATCTCCCTTCTCAAGCTGAAGCTGCTCAATAATGGCTTTCTCCTGATTGTCGATATGCCTGCGCACAATATCCGCCGCCGTTTTCTTATCCTTTTCCAAAATGCTCTGATACATTTCCATGTGCTCTTGTCGCAGCATCTCATGAGAGGAAGCATCCTTTAAATATTCAAATCGATATCTGTACATTTGTTCGGATAGATTACTAACCAACTGTATTAATCTTGTGTTGCCTGTAGACATTACAATCTTATCGTGAAACGCTACATCTGCCTCCGCAAGCATCCGCGTATCTTTTGTCTTGACAGCAGAGGTAAAATGCTCACACGCCAAATAAAGCGTATCCAACTCCTGATGATCCATGCGCTCACAGGCAAGTTCAATCGCAAGCACATCTAACGCACGGCGCACCTCCATAACATCCTTGAGATTTTTCAATGTAATCTGAGCCACCTCTGCTCCACGCCGTGGTATCATAATCACAAGTCCCTCAAGTTCTAGTTTTCTAATTGCCTCTCGAATCGGAGTACGGCTCACGCCCAGTTTATTCGCCAGATGAATTTCCATCAGCCGCTCACCAGGCTTGAGATTTCCAGTAAGTATTTCCTGTCTTAACGTATTGAACACCACATCTCTAAGTGGTAAATACTCGTCATCATTCATCATACTCATACCTGCCCTCCAATCATGAATCTCTGTTGTAAAATCCCGTAACGTTTACCTGTGCGTCCATTCCCTTTGTTCGGAGCGTCTGGTCAATGTATACTGCTGCTGCTTGCGCTGTCTCCTCCTCTAAAAATACACCAAAAATACTAGGTCCGCTTCCGCTCATCACTGCATTCATTGCACCACTGCCACGCATCATTTTCTTGATATCCGTGATAACCGAATACGCTTGCTCTGTCACCGTCTCCATCACATTTTCCATCCGGTCCGTGATACCCTTTAAATCTCTCTGTCTCAACGCCTCTACCATGCCATCTATATCTGGGTGTCGTTCCAGTTTATTGGCTTGAAGGTTCTCGTAAACCCATTTGGTCGATACCATGATCGGCGGTTTCACAATCAAAAGCGTTGCTGACGGTGGTGCTGGAAGCGGTGTAAGCTTCTCTCCAATCCCCTCCGCCAGCGCAGTACCTCCTAATATGCAAAACGGAACATCAGCACCGATTCGAAGTGCCTGCTGCATCAGCACTTCCTTGGAAAGTCCCAACGCATACAGCTCATTCATAGCAATCATTGTGGCCGCTGCATCTGTGCTTCCCCCCGCCATTCCTGCCGCCACGGGAATATTTTTTTTCAATCTGATTTCCACACCCTGCTGTATTCCATACTGCTGCCGCATTAGATTTGCCGCTCGAAAAATTAAATTATTTTCCAAATCCCCCAGATAATCTTTACTGTTAACCGATAGTATAATATCTGGGTCCTCTCTCTTCTTAAATTCTAACTCGTCATAGAGGTCTATGGTCTGCATAACCATTTTCACCTCATGATACCCATTTTCAAGACGTCGACACACATCGAGCGCCAGATTGATTTTCGCCCTTGCCTTATAACTTTGCTTCTCCATGCAATTCCCCTTTTGCCTGCCTTTGTATTTTTTCTCGTACAATTTTTTTTAATTATATAAGAAAATACTTAGTTCGTCAACACTTTAACAAAAGCTCAACGATAAAAATGTTACAGTTCAGCCTTGCCGAACTGTAATGCATCAAGCCATACAAAATCGCTTTGCAATGGCTTGATGCATCTAGCCACTACGCTTTCTTATCTGATGCAAATCAATAATTCCATTATGAAAAGTTGCCGCACACGCTGACAGATACAACTGCCACATACGAATAAATCTTTCATCAAATATCTGCCGCACTTCATCAATATACTCCTCGAAGTTCTTTTCCCAACACAGCAAGGTACGGTTATAATGCAGGCGCAGATTTTCCACATCTAATGTGTGAAAATTATTTTCTGCCGCACAGGAGATCATCTCTCGCAGGCTCGGTATTGTTCCGCCTGGAAAAATATATTTCCTAATCCATACCACAAAAATAACTCATCGTTTCGTCGTCGAGCTATGCATAATTTTCTTTAACGCGAACTCATCTGCAGAAAACTTTCCATCTGCCCCAAGAAATGATCCAATGCAAAATACAGATTTCCCTCTATCTCCAGATCCCTGTTCATATAAGCCTCTCCAAGGCAATGGACGTACTCATAGTCAGGGCAGATAATGGGATATCCCTATGGAAATTCACTGTAAACACTGGATCTCCTTTACCGATCTGATATTTCTTCCCACTTATCACAACATTGAATGGATACTAATCATATTTTCTAAAGAAGAGATTAGAACACTTTCCTGTAACATCTGTGTTTCCTCCTACTTTCTACATTCATTTATAACAATTTTAGCTTTGTCAAGCAGAATCCAGTCTGCACTGGATTTCAGTCTTCCCCACAGTACTACCTCTTTGCTTTTTTGTACTTCCATAATTTCAGGAAATTCCTTATCCGCCACAGAACCTACCGTGACATACTCAAATCCCATTCCTGTATAAACTGTTACGGAATAGGTGAGCAATCTTAATTTTACAAGGGAACTGCACACCAGTTAAATTAGAGGACCGTATTTTTAAATTACTTTTATCTTTCCACATACAATATCTTCCTTTTCTTTATGATGAGCGCAAAATATGCTTTTTATTTATATACAATTCCATTTCGTTCCGAACCCTTTTTCAAAGCAACCGCCAGTATCAGAATCAAAACCTCATAGCTGTGCAATCGCTTCTATAAAATAATATTCCAAACGGGACTGACAATCGCCAAAACTGCCATTCCTTCCAGTCCCTGATATTGTCCCACCACAGCCATATCCACCACGCCATAGATGGACGAAATCAGCACTTCCAAACGTAGCAATCAGATACTTAAAATACATTGGTTTAATTTTTCCTGTAAGAAAATCCATATAATTTTAGTTCCTTCGCTAAATGTGTATTGATTGACAGTTCCTTACTTCCCGCAAAACAAAAAACTGGATAAAGAACCGACATTTCAGTCCGATCCTTATCCAGCCTATTATTTCAACCTCGTTTTTTATTCGACAGGCTTATCCTGCACATGTTTTATAATTGACAACAATTTTGATAACAAATTACATATATGCTGTACTGGATAACACCTTTTTGGAGAAGCGCCTTAGCACTTCTCCGGTTCTGGATATTCCACCCCGAATGTATTGACAGTAACGCTTTTCATCACCTGGTCTTCCAGTGGTCTGTCGGAATAATCAGTGTTTGTGGTCGCAATTTTGTCCACAATATCCATACCTTCTATCACTTTTCCAAACGCCGCGTAAGCGCCATCAAGATACGGGCTTGTCTTGTGCATAATAAAGAACTGACTTCCTGCGGAATCTGGTATTTGGGTTCTTGCCATAGAAAGTACACCTGGCGTATGCTTCAAATCATTCTCAAAACCGTTCTGTGCAAATTCTCCGACAATGGAATATCCAGGTCCACCGGTTCCAGTGCCTTCAGGACAACCGCCCTGTATCATAAAATCATTGATGACTCTATGAAAAATCAAGCCGTTATAAAATCCCTTGTTTACTAGACTAATAAAATTTCTGACTGTATTTGGTGCAATTTCAGGATAAAGTTCTGCTTTGATAAGATCACCATTGCTCATTTCAATCGTGATGATGGGATTTGTAACTACTGGATTTTGTTCCATAATATATTGTCTCCTTTTCCTATAGGAACATCTTTATTTTTCAGATGTCCTTAACTGTTTATGCACAGACCTGTACACGGAAAATAAACCGCTAAAGCAGCACACAGGTCGCGCAAGGAGGAAGGAAGATGAATCTTCCTTCCTCGATTAATAGTTATATTGATTTATTATACTATAAATAAGAAACAAATTCCAGAAAAAAATGCATTAAAAAAGAGCGCTATTTTAAAATTTACGCAAAAGCGTATCTGCCATCTTTTGTATCTCCACACCCCAACCTTCTTGTGAATTTACTGGGTATGTACAAAAAGTACCCCACACATCCCCGTCAAATTCTTTTAACTTTACAGCGTATATCATATCACCATCCTGTCTGATTCTCCTGTCCTTTATAATTGCATAACCGTCACTCGCAAGCTCTTTCTCAACAGCATCCAATGATTTATCCTCAAAATGCGTTATCCAGAGTTTAACTTGCCCATTACGCCTTGCTGTCCACTCATCCTTATTCGTCTGTGCCCATTTTCCTTCTGACAGATAAATAGAATATCCTTCTCCATTTTGACATACAACACTATCTTGTATCGGAAATCCTTCTTTTACAAAAGTCATAAGCATAGCATCTGCTTCCTGTAATGATGTGTCGGGCAAAAACTCTCCCATATTGTGCAAATATTGTAATTCCTCTGTAAATTCCTTATCTCCTGGCACATATTCCGTTTCAAATATGTGTCGCAGATAGATAAGCGCATCTCCTGTCCGCTGATAAACCAGATAATTACTGTTCGGACAGCCTGTGACCACCCAACCGTCCGCACCAATCTGCATTCCCTCCAAAAGTTGTATCTCCTCTGGTTTTTTTGTCAGTAACTGAAAATTAAATTGATAGATCTCTAATACCATTCCTTCAAAATTCTGGTATGTGTAACTGTGTGTCACGCTTTCGACACGCCAATCTATATAATGCACTGACAACTGTTTTTCGTATAAAAATGTATTTTTCACAAGTTGTTCTGCCTTCTGCCTAACCAGCTCTGGTACCAGCGCATCATTTCCAGCAACATCTGTTTGTGCATCTGTCGCTTTCTGTTCCATACTAATCTTTGTTCGTATTCCTGTTGCTCTCTGTTCTTCGTTTGCTTTTGCAAAATCAGACAGCACATTTTCTATTACATCCTTTCCCGGTGTTTTTGCGGCGGCGGAGCAGCCAATTATCGCTCCAAAAACACTGGATAAAAGAACAGCAAACAACAACACCAAAACACCATTTTTCTTAGGGGTTCTGCTTAAAATATTCCGAAAACGCTGTTTCATCACCTGTTTTCCTCCATAAAACTGTGTTGACAAAATCATTCGTTTCATATGCTTCCTGTGAAGCGCCGCAAATAAAGTCTCAGTGTATGCTTTCCTGTCAGCAAAATCCATTCCCTGTACAACTCGCTCATCACAAGATAACTCCATATCAACGACCGCCTCCTTCTGCATACTCCAAACAATTGGATTAAACCAATGAACTGCATTCGCTGCGACAAACAGCAATTTTAGCAACACATCTCTGCGCTTTAGGTGAACCAGCTCATGTTTTAGAATAAAATACAACTCCTGTTCACTGTACTGTATCTCAGGCAGCACAACCAACGGCTTAAAAATACCAATTACCATGGGACTTGCAGCTCCACGAAATAACATCATTTGGATCTGCTGATTTATGTGCAGTTCCTCCGTCAAACGGACTAGCAGACCCACAATGTAGTCCTCATCAATATTTCTTCCTTGTGTTGTGATCAGCTTTTTATAGTGCAGATAACTTATTATATGTACAGCAATAAAAAACACGCAACCGCCTAACCACACAGTAACCAACACGTCTAACAGTGTCATACTTGTTCCGCTTTTATTGCCAGATGATACGATAGGTATCACCATCTGTTCTGGTATCTCTAGAATTATCCGCTGCCGCGGTCCTGTTTGCTCTGAGGAGTTTTTGATTTGTTCTATCCCTGATTGCGCCATAACTGACGTTGTCATTTGTACTGAATTATCTTCCTCATATTTCGCTTCCCTATTGACGATAGTATAATGGATAACATCATTGAAAGAAAATGGTATAAGTAGCCGCAGGGCAAGAAAAATCCATATCCAATAGTTCCACTTAGCAGCATAACGTCTGTTTAAAAGTGGTGTAAGCAACAATAGGATAACAATAATCACACTAGTTGATAATGTCGTTTCCAATACCACTAAAAAAATATCTGTCATAATTATCCCTCCTTTGTCTCATCCAGTTCATCTAGGAAACTCCGCAGCTCTCTGAGATCAGAATCCTTTAACACTTTACTGCCATACAAGCTCGCTACCAAATTTTGTAAGGAATTATTATACAGTTTCTCAAGAAAATTCTTACTTTCTGTCACTTTATAGTCATTTTCTAGAATAATCGCCGTATACAGGTTGGTTCCTGTCGAGCGGTCACAGTGAACAAATCCCTTGTCCGTCATCCTTGCAAGTGATGTCATCAATGTAGATAACTGCCAATTCCTATGTTCCTGCAACCCTTGCAAAATCTGGTTAGACGTAACTGGGGCATCCTTCTTCCATATGACTTGCATAATCTCCAATTCTGCTTCTCCTAACTTCTTTCTATTATTACCCATTGTATTCCCTCCTTTTATACAATCGTATAATAGATTATACAGTTGTATAATATAGTTGTCAATCTTAATTTTGTGAGCGATTCATTTTTTTAATCAGGAGATAAATTGGAAAACGCATCAGACACAAAAGAGGCAGCCCTAAGCCACCTCTTAAACTACGCTTTTATTTCCTACGCTTCTTTACAAAAACTCCTGCTGCTGCTACTGCTGCCGCAACAACACCACCAATGATAAGCGGTGTGTTTCCTGATGATTTCTCAACATTCTCTGTATTTCCCGATGGTTGTGCACTTTCTGTGTTGACACTTACATCTGTTTCCCCTTCCGTCTTTGTCTCCACTTTTGCAATTGTGTCGTCTCCCTGCACAAGCACCATTGCCGAGATACCTGGCACAGATACTGTTCCCTGTGCAGTTCCCAGAGACGCTGTCCCTGCTGTCTTATCGTTGACACAGATTTCCCAGATTCCGGCTGGAAGCGCCACATTTACTGCGTTCTTACCTCCATTAAAAATGACTGTAATTTTCTCTGCTGTGTCACCGTTGGCATTATGTGCAATTGTGTATCCAATCACATTTGCTTCCAGTCCACTCATAAATGTGAGATTGTTCTGAATATCTGCCGCAGTTGTCATGCGGAGCGCACTGTGTGCCTTGCGGAATGCGATAAGCCCCTTGTAGTACTCATACGTATCTATAACATTTGCTTTCTCCGCCCACTTAATGCTGTTGGTAGAATCTGGAGACGTATAACTGTTCTCATCGAAACCGCCCTCCACGGTCGCTGAGGGTTTACTTCTTAGCATTTCCTCGCCTGCTTGGAAGAATGGTACGCCCTGTGAAGTGAGAATAATCGCGCTTCCAAGTTTGTTCATCTGAATCCTTGTCTCTTCACTGTCATCTGCATTTGAGATTGCAAGCTTATCCCAAAATGTTAGATTGTCATGACAAGAAACATAATTGATGCTTTGTCCTGGCTGTGCAGCCCAACTCTTGCTGCTCTTATCATTCTTGTATGTCAATACTTGTGGGTGCGATGTCGCGGCAACAATGCCAAACTTAACACTTTCTTCCATGCCGTCCTTGCCACTGATAAATCCTTTATCCTGTGCGTCGAACACGCTGCCCTTAATGCCATCTCGAATATCATCACTAAATGCGCCAACTCCATCTATTTTTGCCATGTTTGCCTTCAATGCTTGCTCTGAGGAAGGAATTGCGCAATCGCCGCCAGTCCATCCTTCGCCATAAACCATTATAGAAGGGTCAATCTCGTCCAACGCTGTCCGTATTGCATTCATCGTCTCAATATCATGAACTGCCATCAAGTCAAAACGGAATCCATCAATATGGTACTCCTTTGCCCAATAAGTAACAGAATCCACAATATATTTGCGCACCATAGCGCGATCTGACGCTGTCTCATTACCACAGCCAGATGCATTGGAATAGTTTTCACCCACTTTTCTATAATAGTAATCTGGCACTGTTTTTTGATACCAAGAATCTTCTACATTAAAGGTATGATTATACACGACATCCATATTTACACGGATTCCATTTTCATGAAATGCCTGTATCATCTGCTTCATTTCATTGATGCGCACCTCTCCGTGATAAGGGTCTGTGCTGTAAGAACCTTCTGGCACATTATAGTTTTTTGGGTCATATCCCCAGTTAAATTGTGGTGTGTCAAGTTTTGTCTCATCCACAGTCGCATAATCATAACTGGGCAAAATCTGTACATGTGTTACGCCCAAGTCCTTAATGTGATCAATTCCTGTCGCAAGACCATCCGCATTCTTTGTTCCTGTTTCAGTAAAACCAAGAAATTTTCCAGTATTGCTAATTCCCGACGATGGGTCCGACGAGAGATCGCGGACATGAATCTCATAAATTACAGCATCTGTTGGATTTACAAAAGCTGGTCTGACATCTTTCTCAAATCCTTCTGGATTGGTCGTGCTCAAATCCACAACCATACCTCTGTCACCGTTTACGCCAGTTGTTCTTGCATAGAGGTCAACCGCCTCATTTGTCTTGTTCCCAATTTTTATGGAGTACGTATAGTACACGCCATTCAAATCACCCTGCTTCTCGCAACTCCATACACCCTTGTCACTCAATGTCATAGGAAGTGTCTCAATCAAATTATCCCCATCCCCTTGCTCATACAAGTTCAAAGAAACCTCAGACGCAGTAGGTGCCCATACCTTAAAACCTGTCTTCTCTTTTGTATAGGAAGCTCCAAGGTCATCTCCATCATATGCAAACGCCTCGTCAAAGTAGCTTGATCCTATAATCTTATTCATGGATATGGTTGTTCCCTCATATCCTTCCATTGCCACATCATATGCCTTTGACAATTCCAACGCCTCCTCCAATGTCAGTAAAACATTTCTACCGTCTTCACTTTCCGCTGAAACCACAGCATATTCCGTGTCATCTCCATCTGTAATTTTGAACTGCACAGCCAGCGAAGCAGTATTTTTCGGTGCACGTGACAACGATACATAGATTTCTTTGCTAGTTGTCTCCGAGAAATATGCCTCCGAAATCACAGGGTTGTATACGACTTCATCCATAGTATACCATAATGTCGGATTTCCTTCTACTATGTATACATCAATTGTATTGTCTGATGCTTTGGACAAATCAATCTCATAGTCTAGCGCAGCATCTGCATCACCGTCCTGTATCACTCTGACACCGGCTGTCCGAACGCCCTCTTTCGGCAATAATCCCACCTTAAAAAGCGCGCCAAATGCATCTTTCTCGGACATTGGATAGCTTCCACCAACTTCATTGCCTGCCCACGCGTATGCTTCCACATTATCTGTGCTGTATTTCTGATCAAAATTGTAATAATGAACATTGATTTTGGTTGCGCCCTCCTCATTATACACATTGAGGCGTGCCTCCTCAAGTGCCGCGATATCGTAAGGCATAGCCCCTGCGGGTGCTTCTGTGATAAACTCTGCCTCACCGCTTGTCACCCAAATCTCCACAGTCTCTTTATCCATAGTGACAAATCTGTCGTCTCCCATATCCTTATCCTCCCACTCATTTAAACGCAGTATAAATCCAATACTGCCTGGTTTTCTGTTAGTCTGATACACAGCTACTTTGCCAAAGTCATCCTCATCTGTAAAATCAACGCGCTGTCCTTCTCTTCCTTCCTCCCAGATCCACAGATTCCAGCCCTCATAACTGTTATCCGATCTTCTACCATAATGAATAATCAGAGTTGTTCCTGCTGCCTGCGCTATCAGGTCTGGTGTCAAAACTGACAGTACTGTCATAAATACCAAAAACAGTGCCAGCGCTCCAGCAGTTACTCGTTTCTTCTTCATAACGTTTAACCTCCATCCGTTTTTATTTGATGGATTTATTATAACTTTTCACAGTCGAAAAAGCTATTGGAATTTTCGCAAAATTTCGTGAAAGGTTTTTAGTAAATTTACCGAATTTTTCCGAAAATTAAGTAGTGAAAAATCGAGCTAGGCATCCGTCAACTTGCTGACATATTTGATTGAAACGTCTGTATGCAATCGAGCAGGGAAGAGCCATCTTCCCCTACTCGCCGCGCCCCATGCTCCGCCTTAGCGGCATATTTCCTCTGCACGGGGCTGTGCATAAAAAAAGCGTATGCACAAACATACGCCTTCTTTTTCAATTAATATTTGATCGCACTATTTTATCTGCACATCATTCCAAGTATCTGATGGAACCAGTGCAACGTAGGTCTTTCCTGTATTGATCTCCACTTCTTCTCCGGTTGCCTTATCAATATATACTGTTCTATCACTCTGATCTGCCTTATACCAAGTCAGTTCAATACCCTTTCCATTTGTGATATAGTATCCAACACAAGTCTTTGGACTTTTGCTAGGATTATCAATAACATTGTATATCATATATCCATTGTTGTCTAGTTCTGCAAATGAACAGTTTTGAATCAAAAGATTCTTAAATGTAAGTTGTGCATTGTCATGCTGCGGATCTTTATGTGCTTCACCATACTCATAATAATCATATGTTCCTGTTGACTCATTGTAGCGAAGTGTCGATCCATTATGTGGGAATGGCAACTGAATTTCTGTACAGTTAAAGGAATCATCTCTCTGACCCAAATCTACTTCTGAATTGGCAAAGGTATAGTGTGCACCTTGATAATACTCATTATATTCTGTACTGTAGTTGGAGCTGGCAAATTTTTTGTCCAAATCACCTGTACAGATATACTCTGTAAACTCTGTCGGTTTACCATTTTTAACTCGTGTAAAACCACCGCTGAGATTGTTGTTATACTTTTGTTTCAGATAAGCATCCACATGGACTCCTGGTCCACCGTCATGACAGAGCACTGCATTCCACTCCCCTGCCAGCATAATATTGGTAGGTCGTGTGCTTCGGATACTGCCAAACTGTGTAATCTTACCCCAATCCTTTACAATGGCCATCAAACGTGTCACTCTGCCATTTGCAGTGCTGTTCATAATCTCATACACCACGTCTGCCTCTGTAAGCCCAAAATGTGGCAACGCTTTTTTCTCATTGTCCACCATCACTGCAATTGGACGTTGATTTTTTAGGCTCTCATCAATCCATTCATTTGTAATCTCACTGCGGTACATTCCTTCGCGGGACTCTTCCTCAGGAATCTGCTCTGGCGTAGATTCCCCTATATTAGCCGTCTCTGGTGGGGTATTCTCCTGTGTGTCCCCACCGGTAATTCCTGCAAAATCAATTTCTGCTGGCGTCTGTGAATTTTCCTTACTGCCACATCCTGTCATGGCAGAAGCAGCCATTGTCAATACCAACAATAATGTAACTCCTTTATTTTTTCTGCTCAATTTTTTCATACTTTCTCCCTTTTAGCACATTATGATGTTTCTATTCCTTTGTGCTGTAATTTTACTTTCTATTCTCCATCAGTCCATTACGTACATTATCGTGCAAACGGCTTCGAATCCTATGCCCATGTCCGTTACCTCTACAGTTAGCTCCGCCAGGCACCCTCACGGCACATATGAAATCCGCCTTAGTGCTGCTACATTCCTGTCCTGACACGGTTCAACGGCACACATTGCGTAAGACCCAAACTTCATCGCCACTTATAAAGGGCAGCTACACAAACGCAGACCCTCTGTCGTTTATCACCCCCACTATAGCGGATTGTAGGTACAAGGCACCGCTAACGCCCCGGCTGCACGATATTATTATTATAACCTTATCTTTATCGATAAGTCAATGAAATTCATATTTTTTTAATTGTTTTTGTGTGGATAACAAAATATTTACACTGGATAATACCAGTTTCCTGTCGCTCCAGACATATTTTGTTTATTTTTTCTGCGTCTCCGCATCAATATCTCATAGTACATTAAAACAGTAACCAGTTCCCGTATCCAAGGCTCTTTTTCTCTCCAAGGCGCATTTTCGGTCAGTGTATAGTCTGTTAGATTATTGTCTGAACGACTCTGTTCCGTAATATCCTGCATTGTTTTTTCTGACTTTGTTTCCATAACAGGTTCCTTCTCATTTGCTTTGATAACTACCATAACACTTTCCACCATACGCTGAATGGTAAGCTTGTCGGGATATTGATCGTACAGAAAACTCCCCTCGTAATCCATCTTATCGACAATACTGCTAATAGCACTTTGATATTTTCTGGCGTATGTAGGATACATCTGCTGCAAATATTCGAGATCCTCAAGAATCCTGTCCTCTGGCACCATTCCGGGCTGTGCCCACTGTCCATAACCCTGATAACCCATATAAAAAGGAAATGCACTATAATAATCCATTTTATCGCGTTCCTCTTTTTTATGATTATCATATGCATATCCATATTAAATAGTGATTGTATTCAAAACCTTATTTCTTCCATATAATTCGTTATATGCACCATAATGATAAACAGACAGCTCCTATTGGGTCTGCCTATTCTCATATCCCTCAAAAAATTCATTTAGATGCAGCAAACATTTAATCATAACTTTCATCTCGTCCTCGTCCAAATCCTTCACAAGTGCCTTAATCATGTTCCTGTGAAATCCCCGATGATGATAAAATGCTTTCTTTCCTTTTGATGTGAGCACCACCAAAACAACGCGCTTGTCTGTTGTGCTGCGCTCCCGCACAATATACCCTTTGTCCTCAAGGCTGTTCATATTGGTGGTAAGTGTACCCATGGTCACATTCAAACGTTTTGCAATATCTGACATTCTGCGCGGTTCCTCAATGCCAATCGCTTCTATAATATGCATGTCGTTGTTTGTGATGTCTTTGTACTCCTCGGTGATAACCGCCTTCTCCTCCGCGTCCATAATCTTGTTAAACAGCCTCACCAACATCTCATTTAAGACTCTGCTAGTCGATTTCTCCATCGTTCTCAACCACCTCCTGCTCCCTATTCTCCATCATCTTTATAAGAAGCATCTCACTTTTATCAGGTAGTGTTTTTGGCATCTCTTTCCTTCTTATAAGTTTCTTATCATTCCTTACCACACAAACACACTTGCCCCGAACGTTAGTCCAGCGCCAAAACCCGACAGCACAATTCTATCTCCTCTTTTTATTTTACCACTTCGACAACACTCGTCAAGCAGAACGGGAATTGTGGCGGAGGACATATTCCCGACATGACATATATTCATTGGAAATTTAGTAATATCCGCTTTCAAATGTTTTGCCACAGACTCAATAATGCGTACATTTGCTTGATGCAAAAGAAACCAATCCACATCATCCACGCTTATTTTCACTTTGTCCAACGCCTGTTGAATGCATACTGGAACCTGTTTGGTCGCAAACTTGTAAACTTCCTGTCCATCCATCTGAATATACAGACTCTCTGTCTTTTTTTCAGAAAAAAAAGCGCTATTCACAGCGCGCTCCACACACGAGAGCACCATTCCCTTTGCGCCGTCAGAGCCTTGCACCATACACTCCATTCCAGACCTACGTCCATTTTCACAAAGATTCTCCTCATTTATGCTCTCCACAAACACCGCTCCTGCACCATCTCCAAACAGAATACACGTTCCTCTATCCTTCCAGTCCACAAGCTTGGAAAGCACTTCACTGCCCACAATCAGTGCATTTTTATAAATTCCACTCTGTAGATAAGCTTGCGCTGTGTTTAGCGCAAACAGAAAGCCAGAACATGCGGCGTTAAGGTCAAACGCCACCGCATTTGACGCGCCAATCAAATCCTGCACCTGACAGGCACAACACGGAAGCAGCAGCTCCGGCGAGCAGGTTGCAACCAGAATTAAATCTACTTCCCCAGCCGTCTTTCCTGCCATCTCCAAAGCCTTTTGGCAGGCTTGTGCAGCGAGCGTGGCAACCGTCTCTCCGGTGGAAACCCTGCGCTGTGCTATCCCTGTTCGCTTCTGAATCCACTCGTCAGAAGTTTCCACAAGAGTTTGCAGGTCAAAATTGGTCACTGTTTTTTCCGGCAGCGCACTCCCCGTGCCGGTTATCCTTATTGTCATTATGAAAATTCCTCCATTATCTCGGCTACTGTCTCAATTTTATCTGCCCTGTATGCGTTGCTTCCGCAGAAAATTAACCCCTCGTCAAGCCTTCCCTCAACCGCGTTAATCAGCGCCTCAGTAATACAATAAGGAGCTGTGTCTGGCTTACAGGTAATGATGCACTGTCTGCACCCCCGCATAAAGCGTTCTCCGGCATTGACCTTATCCAAAAAAGCATTGTGTATCGCGCGCCCAGGCATTCCTACCGGACTCTTAACAATCACAATATCCTCCTTTTTCGCTTCAATATAAGCCTCTTTGTACGCGTCGGAGGCATCACACTCTCTGGTTGTCACAAAGCGCGTTGCAATCTGCACACCTTTTGCCCCCAAGCCAAGACAGTGATCCATATCTTTTCGCTCATAGATGCCACCCGCCACGACAACAGGCACCGCAAGTTCGTCTGCGAATGCTATAATAGACTTAATCTCCTCGTCATAGTCCTTCTTTCCTGTTATTGTGTAAGCGTCAATATCTTCCTTGGAAAATCCAAGATGGCCGCCGGCAAGTGGTCCCTCTATCACAACGAAATCTGGTTTTCTATCATACTTTTTTCGCCAGTGATTTACAATGACACGCAGTGCTTTTCTGCTAGAAACAATTGGTGCGATCTTCGCAGCACCGGAAATCTCCGGCAGTGTCATAGGCAATCCCGCGCCAGATATAATAAGGTCAACGCCTGCTGCCACCGCAGCCTTCACATAATCTTCATAGCGCCTTGTCGCAACCATAATATTAACCCCGATAATGCCGTCATTTGCTTTTTCACGCGCCTTTTTTATCTCGTCTCCAATTGCCTGTAAATTACATTCAATTGGATTTTTGGTAAAATCTGGGTTACGAAATCCAATCTGCGCCGTGGATATCACCCCGATTCCTCCTGCCGCCGCAACTGCTCCCGCAAGACCTGACAAACTTACACCAACGCCCATTCCACCTTGAATAACAGGAACACGCGGGCAAAGATTTCCTATTTTTAATTCACTCATTGTGATTAACCTTCTTTGTATTAGATTGTACTAAGGAACAGTTCCTAAAAGCTTCTAAACCGCTCATATCGCGCCGCCGCAATCTCCTCACCAGACTTGCCATCAAATTTCTGTAAAAATTCCTTAATATGCTCCTTCATGTAACTGCCAATTGCGGCCGCTGTCTTTCTGTCCGCGCCGCCAAATTCAGGAATAATACGCTCTATCACACCGAGACGTTTCAAATCCTGTGCAGTAATATTCATAACCTCACTCGCCTCCTGCGCACGATTGGAATCCTTCCATAATATAGAAGCAAATCCCTCCGGTGAGAGAATGGAGTAAGTCGCATTCTCCATCATCCACACTTCATTTCCAACTGCCGTCGCGAGCGCACCACCGCTGCCGCCTTCCCCAATAAGAATACACAGCACGGGAACTTTTAACCCTGACATTTCGAGTAGGTTGCGCGCAATCGCCTCGCCCTGTCCGCGCTCCTCAGCCTCAAGACCGCAGAATGCGCCAGATGTGTTGACAAAGCTGACAATTGGACGATTAAACTTTTCTGCCTGCTTCATTAAGCGCAGCGCTTTTCGATATCCTTCTGGCAATGGCATACCAAAATTTCTCTCCTGACATTCCTTCAAGTCCTTGCCCTTGATATCTGCAATAACTGTCACCGGCTGCCCCTCGATAAAACCGATTCCGCCAATTAACGCCTTGTCGTCAGCAAATCCTCTATCACCATGCGCCTCAATAAAAATGTCAAAAATGCTATCCATATAGTCTAGTGCTGAAGGCCGCTCCACCTGGCGAACTGCCTTAACTTTTTCCCAAGCACTGCGCGGTTTAGACTTCCAATCCTGTTCTTTTAATTGCTCGCTTAGCTCAAAGTGAAACTCTGTGTTGGGATAAAAATCAGCATAAGTTTTTTTGTTTACACTCTGATGCGATTTAATCAAAAATTGAATGGTCTTTTTCAGATTTTCGCGCAACACAATGCCATCAACAAATCCATGCTCCACCAAAAATTCTGAGGTCTGAAACCCCTCTGGAAGTTCCTGACCAATGGTCTGCTTGATAACTCTAGGACCTGCAAAACCAATAAGGGCACCTGGTTCCGCCATAATCACATCACCGAGCATTGCAAAGCTCGCAGTCACACCGCCGGTCGTTGGGTCCGTCAAAATGGAGCAGTACAGCAGTCCTGCATCACCATGTTTTTTTATCGCCGCTGAGGTCTTTGCCATCTGCATTAGTGAGACAATTCCCTCCTGCATTCTGGCACCACCAGAGCAGCAGAACATAAAAACAGGAAGTTTTAATTCTGTGGCGCGCTCAATCGCCTTTGTGATTTTCTCGCCTACAACGTGCCCCATGCTGGCCATCATAAAACGAGAGTCACACACGCCAAGAACAATATCATTTCCAAATACTTTGCAGTGTCCAACTGTCACCGCCTCATTTAATCCAGTCTTTTCTCGCGCAGCAGCTAATTTATCCTCATATCCCTCATAATCTAGCGGATTGCTGACTTCTATATCCTCAAACCATGGCTCAAAGCTTTTTGCATCCGCCACCATACGAATACGATTGTTTGTCTTTACACGGAAATAGCCACCGCACTCATAGCAGACATATTTTTTCTTTACAACACGTGCACGCTCTACCATTTTGCCGCACTTGGGACATTTGACCAAACTTGTGTCTTCTATTTTTTCTAGTTTGTCCGTCTTCTCTGTTTTCTCCGCCTGTATGCCTGTTCCATCCGCCATGGTATCCAATGTGTCTTCCGATTTATTTTTTAGCTTTTGTTCCAACTTATTATACAAATTCAGGGGAAATTTCCTCTTGGTTTTAACCTGCTGTGACTTTTCCATTATAACTTACCTCCTGACCAAAGTATTAGTACAACAAATATTAAGTAACCGGCAGCTTGACTTGCCTGATTGTTATCGTCAATCGCCGTAGCAACCGCTACGACTCATTCCTCCGTCTTGCATAGGAAGCAATCATTCTGTGTCAATGTACCAGAAACTTAATATTTACTGTACTAATCCCCAATTGCAAACATCAATTCTGCTTTGCAAGCTATTTTGCCGTTAACCATTGCAACTGCTTCCCCAACACCGATAGGTCCCTTAACTTTCACTATTTTTGTCTCAAGCATTAACACATCACCCGGCAGAACCTTCTGTTTAAAGCGTGCCTTGTTAATTCCTGCAAAGTAGGCTGTCTTTCCTTTCCACTCCGGCAGACCGAGCAGCGCAACCGCACCGACCTGCGCTAATGCCTCTACAATCAGCACACCTGGCATAACAGGATTGCCTGGAAAATGTCCTGAAAAATAGGGCTCGTTAAAACTCACACATTTTTTTCCAAGTGCCCTAGCTCCCTCCTCAAGTTCCTCAATTGTATCAATCAGCATAAACGGATGCCTGTGGGGAATAATTTCCATTATTTCTTTCGCTGTATAAACTGACATTCGTGTCACCTTTTTCCTTCCGCTAAGCTTGCGTACCTACTCCTCATACTTCTTTACTAAAATGCTGGCATTGTGTCCACCAAAGCCTAAAGAGTTACTGAGTGCATACATAAAATTCTCGCTGCTGCCCGTTTTGCAGTAATTTAAGTCCATCTCTTCCTCGCTCTCTGTCAGTCCGACAGTCTGATGAATATAACCCTCCTCAAGCTCTTTCACACAAGTGACAAACTCCACTGCGCCCGCCGCGCCGAGCAGATGGCCAATCATAGATTTTGTTGAGTTAATTTTAATATCTTTGGCATGTTCACCGAACGCAAGTTTAATTGCCCTTGTCTCAAACAAATCATTGTGATGTGTCGCTGTTCCATGCGCGTTAATATAGGTGATATCCTCCAGTGATACACCAGCATCTCGCACCGCATTTAACATCGCTGTCGCTGCTCCTGCGCCGTCCTCCGCTGGTGATGTAATATGATATGCATCCGAAGTACAACCATAACCCACAACTTCTGCATAAATTTTGGCATCGCGCGCCTTTGCGTGCTCTAACTCCTCAAGCACAACAATGCCTGCACCTTCCCCCATAACAAAACCACTTCTATCCTTGTCAAATGGAATCGAACAGCGCGCTGGGTCCTCACAGGTTGATAGCGCTGTCAGTGAAGAAAAGCCAGCAATCCCAATCGGTGTGATGGAACTCTCCGTCCCACCTGCCACCATAATATCTGCGTCGCCGTACTGAATTGTGCGAAATGCCTCTCCAATAGAGTTTGTACCTGTGGCACACGCTGTCACCACGTTAATGCTCTTTCCTTTAAGATTGTATGCAATGCTCACGTTTCCAGCCGCCATGTTGGATATCATAAGCGGTACTAAGAGCGGCGCCACTCTGGAGGGTCCTTTTTCCTCAAGTTTGGTATGTTCCCGCTCCATTGCCTGCAAGCTGCCAACACCGCTTCCCACCGCACAACCTACCCGATAAGGGTCTTCTTTCGTTATATCAAGACCTGCATCCTCAATTGCCTCCTTTGCCGCTGCAACTGCAAACTGACAAAAAGGTTCCATTCTGCGCGCCGCTTTCTTGTCCATAAAATCAGCAGCATTAAAATCCTTGACTTCCGCTGCCAGCTTACACTTATAGTCCGTTGTATCAAAATAGGAAATTGGTCCAAAGCCAGTCTTTCCTTCTTTTACACTGTTCCAGAAAGAAGCAACACTATTTCCAATGGGGGTGACTGCGCCCATTCCGGTTACTACTACTCTTCTTTTCATCTTTCCTTACCCTTTCTATATACACATACCACCATCTACGCAGATAACCTGTCCAGTGATATAGTCTGCGTGATCCCCCGCCAGAAACAGAACAAGATCCGCAATGTTTTTCGTGCTGCCTATCTTTCCCATAGGAATCATGCTGCTCAATGTCTTCTTTGCCTCCTCCGTCATGTCCTTTGTCATGTCCGTGTCAATAAAGCCCGGCGCAACCGCATTGACGTTAATCCCGCGGCTCGCAAACTCCCGCGCAACACTCTTTGTTAAGCCAATCAACCCTGCCTTCGACGCAGAATAATTTGCCTGCCCTGCATTTCCAAGAACACCGCTCACAGAGGAAATGTTGATAATCTTTCCGCTGCGCTGTTTGATAAAACTGCGCGAGAGGTGTCGAATCATGTTAAAGGCGCCCTTTAAATTGGTATCGAGCACAGCGTCATAATCTGCCTCTGTCATACGCATAATTAGATTATCCCTGGTGACACCTGCATTGTTTACAAGAATATCCACCTTCTTATACTTGTCAAGCACCTCCTTGACAAATGCCTCGCTCGCTGTAAAGTCAGATACATTGCACTGTATGGCTTCCGCGCTGCCGCCACTCTGCATAATCTCTGCAACCACAGCCTCTGCGCAATTTTTTGAGCCATTGTAATTCACAATTATGGTCGCACCGCTTGCTGCCAGCGTGCACGCAATCTCCCTGCCAATACCCCTGCCTGCACCTGTCACAAGAGCCACTTTCCCTGTTAACATTCCAATACCTCCCATTAAACCTTTCGCTTTGTTTTACTCCCAGTCAACATATCCCATGCATACTTAAAAAACTGATCAAAAATAGATAACCTATACACCTTGACTTGTTTATTTTTGAACAGTTCCTAGTGCTCCATCCAGACAGAAATTAGAGTTGTATATTGCATGGTTCGTGCCAGTGCTAGGCAAAATTTCGGCGGCGATGCGGTGGCATCGTCTAAAAATTTTAACGACGCAGCGGTGCGAAACAGGCGGTTCACGAATCTAATTTCTGGCCGGATGGAGTACTAGTACAGTGAAAATTAAGTTTTGGATAGTTTGACGCAGAATATTTTTTCTGAGAGTACTGCTTCACAAACGCAGGTGTAGCGGTGGCTACGTCAAGGCTTGGAAAGTAGTGCTATCAGGAAAATAGGCAAATCAAACTGCCAATTACTTAATATTCACTGTACTAGTTATTTTGTTACTAATACTTTATCCAAATCTGCCAGTTTATCTATATTCATACATTTTACATCTTTGTTAATTTTTTTCATAAATCCACTTAACGTCTTGCCTGGTCCAATTTCTATAAAAGTGTCCACACCATCCGCTATCATCTTCTCAATAGTCTGCTGCCAGCACACAGAATGAGATACCTGATTCTTCAAAAGAGTTTTAACTGGTGCCGTTTCCGTCACTTCGAGCGCATCCACATTGCTAATATAAGGAATGGACGGTTTTTTTAACTTGATTCCATACAACTCTTTCTCAAGTTTGTCGCCTGCACCCTTGAGCAATTCAGAGTGAAATGGACCACTCACTTTGAGCGGAACACAACGTTTTGCACCAGCCTCAGAACACGCCTGCGACGCTGCTGTCACTGCTTGCTCCTCGCCCGTGATAACAATCTGTCCTGGACAGTTATAGTTTGCAATTGTCACGATTCCTTCTGTCTGCTGGCAGATTTCCAGAATTTTATCGCTGTCCAACCCGAGCACTGCTGTCATGGCGCCTCCCTCTGGATATGCTTCCTGCATAAAGATACCGCGCTTTCTAATAATATAAAATAAATCCTTTAACTCCATAACGTTTGCTGCTGCCAATGCGCCGTACTCACCAAGGCTCAAACCAGCCGTAATATCCGCCTTGACACCCTTTGACTCAAGCACCTTCAGAATCGCTACCTCCGTGGCAAGCATTGCAATCTGTGTATACTCTGTGATGTCTAACTGATCGTTTTCTGTAAAACAAAGCGCCTCCATATCAAGTCCTGACACCTTTCCAGCAAGCTGGTAGACTTTCTTTGCCTCCTCATATGTATCATAAAAATCTTTTCCCATGCCCACATACTGTGAACCCTGTCCTGGGAAAATAAATGCAGTTTTACTCATTTTAATCCCCCATACCGCCTCTGGCGGCTCAATTAGAAATGAAAAACGCTGCCTTTTGCGTTTTTTCTATGTGAAATTTAATACTCCTTAGGCAGTGTACTATCCCCACCAAAGTTATTATCTCAATATGTCCTATTCAGAAGCGCTAGACCTTGATTTACAATCTCTGTGATAATTTCCTTGCAAGGCTGTTCTTTTTTGATCAATCCCGCAATCTGCCCCGCCATAACGGTTCCATTTACCACATCACCCTCCACAACTGCCTTTCGGAGAGAACCGAGTGTCAGCTTCTCCAGCTCCATAAAATCTGCGCCTTCTTTTTCCAACTTTAAATATTCTTTGGTCATTTTGTTGCGAATACTTCTGACTGGGTGACCAGTCGTCATGCCTG
The DNA here is from genome assembly GCA_002358575.1 of Lachnospiraceae bacterium UBA3401. GTDB lineage: Bacteria > Bacillota > Clostridia > Lachnospirales > Lachnospiraceae > COE1. Next base: position 27,966 of record DEPD01000051.1, read on the forward strand.
TTACCGCAGAGTCAATATCTTTTGCCTTGATAAGCATCGCCTTATAATTTTCATGCACAATCGATTCTGTGGCAGCCACAAAGCGCGTCCCAATCTGCACTGCTTCCGCACCAAGCATAAACGCAGCCGCAAAGCCTCTGCCATCCGCAATGCCCCCCGCCGCAATCACTGGAATATTAACGACATCTACCACTTGCGGCACCAGCGCCATAGTAGTTATGGAACCAATATGACCGCCACTCTCCATTCCCTCCGCAACAACCGCATCAGCACCGCCGCGCTGCATTAGCTTTGCCATTGCAACGCTGGCAACGACAGGAATGACCTTTACCCCTGCTGCTTTCCACAGTTCCATATACTTGGAGGGATTACCGGCTCCGGTTGTGACCACTTTAACACCCTCGTCAACCACCACCTGCGCAATTGCATCCGCCTCAGGATTCATCAACATAATATTGACGCCAAATGGTTTGTCTGTCACCTTTTTCACTTGCTGAATTTGTTCCCTGACAAACTCTGCCGGCGCACCACCGGCACCGATAATTCCTAGACCGCCAGCCTCTGACACTGCTGCTGCAAGATTATGCTCAGCAACCCACGCCATGCCGCCCTGGATAATAGGATATGTTATCCCTAAGATCTCTGTTACTCTTGTCTTCATACAAGCTCCTGTTCTACCTATGCCTGAACACCTTTATCTTCCAAATATTTGATAATAGAGCCAACCGTTGTAATCTGCTCCAAATCTTCGGGTGGAATCTCTACACCATACTCCTCCTGAAACGCGTCCACAAGTTCAAACAGGTCAAGTGAATCTGCGTCCAAATCCTCCTTAAAACGTGTTTCCTCTGTGATTTCCACACCTTCAATATTTAACTGTTCCTCAATAATTTCCTTTACTCTTTCTAACATGGTTTTCCATCCTTTCATTCTAAATCATTTATTCTTCTACAGTTCCTTAAAGACATACTTCAATACTCTGTTTACCAAATTCATATAACATTATTCGGCAAAGTATTTTGATTTTCAAATATTTTGAATGTCAAAGTATTTGCTTGCTACAGAATATACCGAAACAAATCTATTGTCAACAGCTTTTTCCAGTTTTTTACTGTTTTTATTTTTTGTTTAGAAATGGTTAGATAATACTTACTTTTTCTTTTTCGATTTATATTTCCACTTGTGAACTACCCATTGT
>DEPD01000051.1:29484-29675 GCA_002358575.1 Lachnospiraceae bacterium UBA3401
ACTTGTGAACTACCCATTGTCAATTTTAGAAAACTGTCTTAAAATATATATAGCTTTTAGAAATCTTTTGGCAATATCAAGTACAAAGAGGATTCTAAAAAACTGCAAAGAAATAATAGTTTCTTAAAAACTAATCTATTAGAAAATTGATTAGAGAATAAATTAAAAATGCTTAGGAATTGTAGGAAAAT
>DEPD01000008.1:0-25363 GCA_002358575.1 Lachnospiraceae bacterium UBA3401
AAAAAGCTTGACCACTACACAGCAAACTATAGAAAAAAGCATGGTCTGCCGCCGTTGGCAAATACCTGTACATTGAAATCAGTAACAGATGTCAAGATGCGTTTAATGTCAATTAAGGTATTTCAGTATCTGTTTGGGGATATAAGGGATACGTTGGAGGATACAATTAAAATAATCGAGCAGGCGGATAGACAAAATACAGAAAGAAGTTCTTCTGTCATTACACTGGAGTCGTTGAATGAAATGCTTGAGAAATTGCAGAAGCGTCTGGAACGATACATTGATATGAGGGCTGATGGTGAGATTTCTGATGAACAGTATCGAAGTAAAAAGGAGAGTACAGAGGAGGAGATACAAAGTACTATAAGATTGATACAGCAGAAAAAGGTAGAAATATCCAATCAGGAAAGATACAAGCTGGATATCAATAAGATACGTGACCGTCTGGAGACATATGTTGATTTGAGTGGGTTTGGGGTATCGAATGAGATGATAGACTTCTTTGTGGAACGCATTATTCATCGGTCAAATGAAGAGTATGTATGGGAGATGAATCTGTCAGGCTTACCCAATGTGCCAGATAAGTATAAAATCAGGGGGTACTCAAAGGAGTATTCAGATTCACTGAAAGATGATATAAATTTTAATATAGTGAAAACTTTTGTAATATCCTTGGAGGAATGCAGGGAGTTCTGTCAAAAGGTCGCGCATCGGGTATATAAGCCAGTCTACTGGCAGCAGATTACTGTAAAGATAGCCATTAAATAAAATAGATTGTGGTGATATTAAGGTATTGATATAAAATACTTTTAATGTCACCGCTTTTATGCTAAAATAAATGTTAGTATTTCCATACAACCTAACGAAGCTGTGTCAAAGATGTTTGCATATGCTGACAGCCTGAAAGATAGCGGCATACGCCAACAGCCGCCGACCAGGCAGCGAAACTGGCGAGGATGAATGAAAATTAAAAATAGTAGGAAGAAGATTGCTTATTTATGGTGAATGTAGTATTATAGAACTATGTAAATAGCGTTAAATTTTATAGTCATTGAAATTTTTTCGCACAATGAGAATTAGAAAATTAAGGCTTTAGTATTTTGGATAAACTTTTTGTGCGGGTACAGAAAGATTTTGAGAAGCTATTATCAATCAAAAGGAGGGGGACTATTGCGCTTTGAATTATTAGAAGAGGATCACATTAACGTTAAAAAAAACACGTATTTTTATGATTTTGATGATGGCAGAGCCGAAGGCATGATTCAGAAGATTATGGAAACAAGACAATTTCCCAGCTTGGATGAGTTAGTTATTGGTTATTGGGGATATTCATGGGAGGACGGCTGTCAGCCAATTATTGATGATATTGTGGCAAATGCAGATAAGTTTTCGCATATTCAGAAATTGTTTATTGGAAATATGGATTATGAGTCCTGTGAAGTATCATGGATTACTCAGGGAGATTACAGTAAGATTTGGGCTGCAATGCCGCAGTTAAAAGAATTGACTATCAAGGGCAGTATGGATTTAGTTTTGGGAGATAATATCTGTCATGAGGAGCTCGAAGCACTGACAATTATCTGTGGAGGATTGCCGAAATATGTTATAGAGTCTATTCAGAAGGCAAAATTTCCAAAGTTAAAAAAATTGCTTCTCTTTATTGGCATTGAAGATTATGGTTTTGATGGGGATGCAGATACCATTAAGGAACTTTTGGAGAAGGCGAATTTTCCAGAGCTGACGTATCTTGGTATTACAGACAGTGAGATACAAGATGAGCTGACAGAGGTTGTTTTAAACAGCAAATTTATGGGACAGATCAGCACGTTGGATTTGTCAAATGGTACAATATCAGACAAAGGTGGAGCGCTGATTTTAGAAAAAATCTCTGACTATCCGAACATCGAAAAGCTGGATTTACATCATAACTATTTTTCTGATGAAATGGTCAAGAAATTAGAGGCACTTTCCGTTGAAGTGGATGTCTCTGAGCAAGAAGAAGCTGATGAGGATGGTGATGAAGTTTACACGTATCCCGTTCTGACAGAATGAGACAGAATGTGATATTGGGCAGTCTTGATACGAAAAGAACGATTTATTTAAAAAAAGCAGCAGAACAGGAAGGACTGCCTATAACATTTGTGGAGTGGAAAAGATGGACAGAACATCATTTTTTGCCTGACGCGGAAGCACTTTTGATAAAAATTGACCCGCCGCTGTGGTTTAGTTGCTCTCTTGAGGAGTTAAACAGGCTGATAGATGGGTATGTACAAGAACTTAAAAAATTGCAACAATTGGCTCAGACTCGAAAGATTACTTTTTTCAATGAACCATCTGTAATAATTGAACTGCTAGATAAGAGGGCGTGCAAGTCTAGGTTACAACAGGCGGGAGTGCGCATGACAGAAGCGTTGCAGATGCCAGTTTGTCCAAACAGTGAAAAGTACACCGTGGAGTTGCTTTTTGAGGAGATGTGCAGACAGCAAGTTCATCAAGTGTTTATTAAACCAATAAAAGGTTCTGGTGCAGCAGGGGTATCCGCGCTGCGTTGGCAGTCGCGGACAGGGCAGATGGTACTTTATACTTGTGCTTTGTTACAGGCAGATTCCACGCTAGTGAATACGAAACGTCTGCGACGTTTTACCAGTAAAGAGGAAATTATCCCCTTGTTGCGCCATATTTTGGAGCTGGACTGCATTGTGGAGCGGTGGTATGCCAAGTCTGAATATCAAGGATACTCTTATGACTTGCGAGCTGTAATGCAGGAAGGGCAATTAGATTTTCTGCTGGCAAGGCTTTCAAAAGGTCCTATTACCAACCTTCATTTAAACAATCATCCTGTAGAGATTGCCATGTTGGGATTGCCTCAGAATACGCTTGAAGAAATAGAACAGATATGTAGGGAGAGTATGGCACTCTATCCTAGTCTTCGGAGCGCAGGTATTGATATTTTATTAGAAAAAGGAAGTATGCGACCAAGAATTATTGAGATGAATGGGCAAGGCGATTTAATTTATCAGGATATTTATCAGGAAAATAAAATTTATCGCCATCAAGCACAGATAATGAAGAAATGGTTGAAAGAATTGAGGGGATAAGAATGAGTGAAGATACAGCCGGCTCAACGGCACAGGAAGTTCCATATCGTCTGTTTGCATCCGCCAGAAAAGAGCGAAAGCCTTCGGTGGATATGATACAGGTGGTGGGAACTTCCGATATTTTGTTTGTGTGTTTGGACACGCTGCGCTATGATGTGGCAGTGCAGGAGGAGGCTTCTGGTGGAACGCCTGTGCTAAATCAATATGGATTATGGCAAAAGCGACAGGCGCCAGGAAATTTTACTTATCCTTCGCACCATGCTATGTTTGCTGGATTTCTGCCCTGTCCGTTTGAGGCAAAAAATGTGACAGACAGAGAGCTGTTGTTTTTTCCAAAAGCGATTGGGCTTGGCAACAAAACACCGGAGGGAGCCTATAGCTTTTCTGGAAGTACAATTATGGAGGGGCTTGAAAAGGATGGGTATGAAACATGGTGTGTAGGTGGCGTAGCATTCTTTGACAAGCGTTCGGATTTAGGAAAAGTGTTTCCCTCTTATTTTCAGAAGAGTTATTGGAATCCGTCTTTTGGGTGTCCAGTGAAAAACAGCACAAAAAATCAGGTAGATTTTATACTGAAAAAAGTTGCAGAGGCAGAGCCAGAACAGCATATTTTTCTGTATTTAAATGTAGATGCAATTCATTATCCAAATTATTTTTATCTTGAGGGTGCTTCTGGCGATAGTATTCAGAGTCATGCGGCGGCGCTTCGATATGTGGATGGGGAGTTGGGCAGATTATTTACAGAATGGAAAAAGCTGCGGGGGAGTACATTTGTAATTTGCTGTTCCGATCATGGAACTTGCTATGGGGAGGATGGCTGTCAGTTTCATGGAGTTAATCATCCAGTTGTGAATACGATTCCATATAAGCATTTTTTTATTTGAGTGCATGGTGCGGGTGTGAAAAGTAACTGCATTTTAGCATTTTGTGTGCAAAATTTGTCATCTATGCCATCATTGCATAAAGTTGTGTCAAAAACGTTTTGTGAAAGAAGAGTGTAAAAAATGAATCCCTATATTCAATATATGTACAGTTATCCGCACAAGACTGCATACCGCTCGCTGACGGGTGTTCGTTTTTGTGATTATGCTTCTGCGTTGGCAGGAAAAGGGCATGGTTTATACCTTCATATTCCTTTTTGCCAGTCAAAGTGTGGCTATTGCAATTTATTTTCTGTGACTGGTATGGGACAGGACGAAGTTGACAGATATCTTGATACAATTGAGAGTCAGAGTGAACAGTATCAAGCGGTTCTGGAATCCGTTCATGCGGAGTTTTCTGAATTGGTAATTGGTGGTGGAACGCCACTATTTTTGACAGAGAAACAACTCGAACGAATATTTGATATACTGGAGCGGCATTTTCGTTTTTCACAGAAGCGAGAATTGGTTGTGGAGACGGCGCCCAATCAGACGACATCAGAAAAGCTTGCAATCTTAAAGCAGGTTGGGGTATCACGCGTCAGTATGGGGATCCAGAGTTTTTCTGACAAGGAACTTTCCACACTAGAAAGGCAGCACACGGCACAGAAGGCAAGGAAGGCACTAGAATTGATAAAAACTTGTGATTTTCCTTGTGTTAATGTAGATTTTATTTATGGGATTCCAGGACAGAACGAGACAAGCCTGCTGGATTCGTTAAAAGAAGCCCTGCGGTTTGAGCCGGAGGAAATTTTTTTGTATCCATTATATGTGAAGCATGGAGTGCGCATGGAGCGCGAAGGCGTGGTTTTGGAGCCGGAAGCTGCTTTTGCACAATACCAAGCGGCGCGTGCTTTTCTTTGTGCAGAAGGGTATCGGCAGGACTCTATGCGACGGTTTGTGCGTCAGAAAAACGCGCGTGTTTTCTCGGAGTGTGGTTTTGGAACATCTATCGGATTGGGATGCGGCGGTAGAAGTTATCTTGGAAACCTTCATTTTTGTAGTCCTTATGCGATTACTAGAAGTGCGTGCATTGCTCGCCTGAGAGACTATGTGGGCACAAAAGATTTTATGGAAATTACACATGGAATTTTGCTCTCTGAGGAGGAGCAAAAGAGGCGATATTTAATACGGCATTTACTGATTCGTCCCGGATTGGATAAAAATCGATATCAAAAATTATATGGAAAAGATGTGTTGGAAGAGTTTCCAGTGTTGCGCGAGTGGATGGAACAGGGATTTGTAGAACTACAGAGAGCAAAAAAACAGGGGGATTTTGGGGAGCAGATGTACTTTACTTTGACCGATGCAGGACTGGAGCTTTCTGATTACCTCGGACCAAAGCTGATTTCCGCAGAAGTAAATAGAGCAATGTGTGAATGGGAGGCCATACATGAACAAACACATGATTCTGTATCGAGGAAGTCTTAAAAGTTGCAATTATCGGTGTTCTTATTGTCCGTTTTCAAAGCATTCTATGCCAGAGCGTGCGCTTGAGAAGGACAGAATACAGTGGTTTTCCTTTGTTGAAAGTGTACAAAAAAAGGCAAAGACACTGCATATTGGTGCGCTGATGGTAGTACCTTATGGTGAGGCAATGATTCATTCTTGGTATTGGGAAGGACTGGCGTATCTTAGTGCACAGGCAGAATTAGAAGCAGTGGGAATACAGACGAATTTAAGCTTTTCTATATCTGATTTTTTGGATTGCTTTGAAAGTTTAGGTGGTGTGCTAGAGAAATTAAGACTTTGGGCGACATTTCACCCAGAAATGACATCCGTGTCAGAATTTTCTGCAAAGTGCAAATACCTTGCGGAACAAGGTATTCAGATTTGTGCGGGAAGTGTTGGTGTGCCGGAGAATCTAAATCTGCTGCGGGCGTTAAAACAGGAGTTGCAGTCATCAGATGAGAATGGACAAGGCATTTATCTCTGGGTGAACAAGATGGATGGTTTAGGACGTTCCTATACACAGAAGGAACGAGCGGCTTTTGTGGAGATTGACCCTTATTTTGAGCGGGAATTAGTGTCTGTTTCTGCGAATGCAGCACTTTGCCAAGGGCGTTTGTTTGTGGAGGCCAACGGAAAAATGCGCACCTGTAATATTAGCGCGACTTTAAACACTGGGAAGTGTTTGGAAGCGCTGGAAGCGTTTCCGAATCCAGAGTGCAGCCGAAAGCAGTGTTCCTGTTATCTTGCATATGGAGGGCGGGAAGATTTTATGAATCAAATTCTATTTGGTCCTTATCCGCTGTTTCGGGTTCCGCGCCGCCCCAAAGCAGTTTTTCTGGACATTGAGGGAACGCTGCTGCCAAATAAAGAAACTACAAATGTTCCAGCAGGTATTATGGCGGGATTGGAGGCGCTTGCAAGAGAGAAAATACCATTGTTTTTTGCTACGACACTACCTTATAAAAAAGCGATGGAGCGCTGCAGTAAGATTCGTCATTTGTTTGTGGGTGGTGTTTTTGCAGGAGGCGCGCATGTAGTATTCCATCAAAAACAAGAATATATTTGCGTGTTGAAGGCGGCATGGCTTACAGAGATTTTTTCTTTACAGCGAAAGTTTGGATTTCGGGTATTGGTTTATCGGGAGCATGACAAACTATATAAAGTCACATTGCTGCGCCCGCTTCACAGATTTTGGGATGCACAGGAGGTTGAAAAATTAATGCATTGCATTTCTTTTGGTGACGAGGGCATACGATATTTTATAGAGGAGAATTGTTTGCAGATTGTCTCTGATGCCGCAGACAAAGCCAGCGGGGCAAAGATGTTGTGTGGTTGGTTAGGAGTTCCTTTGAATGAGACAGTCTCAGCAGGTGATTCCGAGGAAGATAAGAAAATGGTGAATTGTTGTACAAAACAAAGTTTTCCAAAATACGGTTGACAAATCTAGAATGGTTCTGTATAATAAATGAATGTGTGGATAGGAGTCTGCTATGTTAGTGAATTTGACAGATGTATTTACAAATGAAGGACAAGTGCAAGAGTTGACTGTTTCGTATGAGGCAGATATGTTTTCTAGTCTGTCAGGAACATTTCCCATTCGGGAAAAAAGTCCTATTGTACTGAAGCTTTCTAATATAGGACAATCAAAAGCATTGATTCAGGGAACCGCAAAATTGGTGTTTGTACTTCCCTGTGATAGATGTTTGAGAGATGTTGATTATACATTTGATTTATCCTTTGACAGCGTTGTTGTATCACCGGATTATATAGGTGATGATTTAGAAGATGAGGATTCATTGGAGCTTATGGAAGGATATCACTTAAATGTGGATGAACTAATCAATAATGAATTGTTATTGAACTGGCCGATGAAGATTTTATGCAAAGAGGATTGCAAAGGAATTTGCAAGGTTTGTGGCAAAAATCTGAATGATGGTGCGTGCGGATGTGATGATTTTGTGCCGGACCCCAGAATGGCAGCGATCAAGGATTTGTTTAATGCGAATAAGGAGGTGTAACGATGTCTATATGTCCAAAAAATAAATCTTCAAAAGCAAGAAGAGATAAGAGAAGAGCAAACTGGAAAATGAGCGCACCTACATTGGTGAAGTGCAGCAAGTGTGGCGCTTTAATGATGCCTCACAGAGTATGCAAGGCTTGCGGCTCTTATAATAAGAAAGAGATTATTGCAGTAGATTAATGCAATTGTTTTCATTTTAAATAGCAAGGTGTAAAATCTTATGAAACAGCTAAGATTTTACACCTTGTTGTTTTATGTGCATAAACTTCAGAAGAAATCCGATTTTGTTTTTCCTTGATTTTTGATGGTAGGTTTAGTATATTTATATACATATGGAGGATTATGGTAATGGATGAAATGACCAGGATAGCAGTGGATGCTATGGGCGGCGACAATGCCCCTTTGGAGATTGTCAAGGGGGTTGTGGAGGCTGTCAATGAAAACAGCAAGATCAAGGTATATTTAACGGGTTTGCAGGAAGTGATTAAAAAGGAGCTTGTACAGTATACGTACAATGCAGAACAGATTGAAGTTGTAAACGCTACAGAGGTGATTGAGACGGCAGAACCTCCTGTGATGGCGATACGGAAAAAGAAAGATTCTTCTATTGTTGTCGCACTCAATCTGGTAAAAGACGGGGTCTGTGATGCATTTGTCTCAGCGGGAAGTTCTGGTGCAGTGCTTGTGGGTGGGCAGTTGATTGTAGGAAGAATCAAAGGAATTGAAAGGCCACCGCTTGCACCGCTTATTCCAACGGAGACAGGTTGTTCCCTTTTAATTGACTGTGGGGCGAATGTAGATGCGCGTCCTTCGCACTTAGTACAGTTTGCAAAGATGGGATCTGTGTATATGGAAAGTGTTGTGGGAATCTCTAATCCCAAGGTGGCGATTGTAAATATCGGTGCGGAGGAAGAGAAAGGGAATGCGCTTGTAAAAGAGACATTTCCACTGCTAAAGAATTGCCCAGAAATCAATTTTATAGGAAGTATTGAGGCGAGAGATATTCCTACAGGCTATGCGGATGTGATTGTGTGCGAAGCATTTGCAGGGAATATTATTCTAAAACTTTATGAGGGGGTTGGCGCTATTTTAATCAAGAAAGTAAAGGCTGGTATGATGACCTCTCTTCGAAGCAAAATTGGTGCGCTCTTAGTAAAACCAGCACTCAAAGAGACATTGAAAGCGTTTAGCCTTGACGCGTATGGCGGAGCACCGTTGTTGGGATTGAATGGTCTTGTGGTCAAAACGCATGGAAGTTCAAAAGCGGTTGAAATCAAAAATTCGATTCTTCAGTGTGTGACCTTTAAGGAGCAGAAAATCAATCAAAAAATAAAAGAGAAATTATTTATATCCGTTTAGGATAAGACGGAAATATTCGTTACAAGGTTATGATAAGGATAAACAGGGAAGGATCTGGTAAAATGGAATATGAGGCTTTGAAGAAGGTTATGGCGGCTGTTTTGGGTATGGATTCCGAGGAGATTAAAATGGACATGACTTTTCTTTCAGATTTAGGAGCGGATTCGTTGGATTTATATCAGATATTTTTGGGAGTGGAGGAGGAGACAGGACTGCATATACCGACAGAAGGTTTGGACAAGATAACAACCGTGCGGGAGGCTGTCCAATGGATCGAAAAAGCAAAAAGCCCTTTATAAAGGGCTTTTTATGCGCAGACCCGTGCAGAGGAAGTATGGTTACACGGGCTGCGCGGCGAGTAGGGGGAAGAAAAAATTTCCTTACTCGAATAAGGTTATGCGATAAAAGTAGGAGTAAGAATAAGGATGCGAAATATGAGAAAGGCTCTGCAGGAACTGCAGGAAAAGATTGGATATCAGTTTCAGGAAGAGGCACTGCTCAAGCAGGCATTGACGCACAGCTCTTTTGCCAATGAGCAAAAAATTAATAAGCTGAAAAATTATGAAAGATTAGAATTTCTAGGAGATGCTGTGCTTGAGCTGATATCCAGTGAATTTTTATACAATGAAAACGTGGATATGCCGGAGGGACAACTGACAAGGATGCGCGCCTCTATGGTATGCGAACCAGCACTTGCATACTGCGCAAGGGATATTAGTTTAAATTCCTATATTTTGCTGGGAAAGGGAGAGGAAGCCACTGGCGGCAGGACAAGGGATTCTATTATATCCGATGTTATGGAGGCTGTGATTGGGGCAATTTTTCTTGATGGTGGTATTGAGAATGCAAAAAAATTTATCTATCGTTTTGTACTTTCTGACTTAGAGAATAAGATTTTGTTTTTGGATAGTAAAACGCTTCTGCAGGAGGAGATACAGAAAAAGAATACAGCACAGTTGCGGTATGAGTTAGTGGGAGAGACTGGACCAGACCATGATAAGCAGTTTCATGTTGAGGCATATTTAAATAATCAATTGATTGGCTGTGGTGTGGGGAGAACAAAAAAATCCGCAGAGCAGCAGGCGGCATATGAGGCGCTGCTAAAGATGAAAGGCAGAAAGAAATGATTGCGGACAGTGGGGTGAGGAATGTATTTAAAGAGTATAGAAGTGCAGGGATTTAAATCGTTTGCAAATAAAATTGTGTTCCAGTTTCATCAGGGAATTACTGGCATTGTGGGACCAAATGGTTCCGGTAAGAGCAATGTGGCAGATGCTGTGCGATGGGTGCTTGGTGAGCAGCGAATCAAACAGTTGCGCGGGGAGTCCATGCAAGATGTAATATTTTCTGGCACAGAACTTAGAAAACCGCTTGGTTATGCGTATGTGGGAATTACATTTGACAATGCCGACCACAAGCTCGCAATTGATTATCAGGAAGTTACGGTGGCGAGACGTTTATATCGTTCAGGCGAAAGTGAGTATTCTATCAATGGAACTCCCTGTCGTTTGAAGGATGTAAATGAACTTTTTTATGATACAGGTATTGGCAAAGAGGGATATTCTATTATTGGGCAAGGACAGATTGAGAAAATCTTAAGTGGCAAACCGGAGGAAAAACGTGAGCTTTTTGACGAGGCAGCAGGAATTGTCAAATTTAAGAAGCGAAAAGCTGCCGCACAGAAAAAACTTGAAGATGAGAAAAATAATCTGGTGCGTGTGTCGGATATTTTAAGTGAGCTTGAAAAGCAAGTGGAGCCGCTTCAAAAACAGTCTGACAAGGCGAAAATTTATCTCCGAAAAAAAGAGGAACTCAAAGAGCTGGATGTAAATGTGTTTCTTTTAGAAAATAAAAAGTTGACAGAACAGCTCAATGAGGTGGAAAAGAAAAGCGTCATTGCACAGGAGGATTACGACCACTCTGCGCAGCAGTATGAACAAATTAAAATAGAATATGATACAGTTCAAACCCAAATTGAGGTGTTAGAACAACAGATTGAGTCCAACAGAAATGCACTGACGCAGGCAAGCGTCACGCGCGGTAAATTGGAGGGTGAAATCAATGTGTTAAGGGAACAAATCAAGGGATTACAGGGAAATGAACAGCATTTTCAAGAGCGGATAACTGCAATACAACAACAGATTGTAGGCAGGGAAAAAGAACGTGCCAAAATTTTGGCAAACAAGGCAGTGCTTGATGAGAAAGCCGCAGAACTTGCACAGGAACGCAATGATGCAAAGTGTAAGCTCTCTGAGGTTCAGCTTCAAATTGAGGAGTTGAATCAACAGATTGAGGAAGGTAAAAATAAAATTATTGCCCTGTTAAATGACAGGGCGACAATTAAATCAAAGATGAGCAGTTTTGATACCATGATGGAACAATTGCGTATCAGAAAGGCAGAGTTAAATTCCAGACTTCTGCGAGCCAGAAGTGATGAGGCGGAGCGCGATACAGAGATTAAGCTGCTGCGCGAGGAGTTTCAGCGTATTAATGACCAGATAGTGGAAGTCAATACACAGTTGCGCGTTTTAGAAGAGCACAATACAACTTTTCGGGAGCGTCTAAGTAGTAAGGACAAAGAAATCAGCGAATATCAAGTTATGTATCAACGCTACAAATCTCAGCTCGATATCATTTCAAATCTTATAGAGCGCTATGAGGGATATGGAAATAGCATTCAAAAGGTGATGGAACAGAGAGAGCAAAACAAGGGGATTGTCGGAGTTGTCGCGGATATTATAAAGGTTGATAAAGAGTACGAGACTGCAATTGAGATCGCACTTGGCGGAAGCATTCAAAATATTGTCACGGAAGACGAGGAGACGGCCAAGAAGATGATTGAATTTCTAAAAAAGAGTCGTTTTGGGCGCGCTACGTTTCTTCCACTTACCAGTGTTGCAAAGCCGCAGGAGTTTAAAATATTAGATGCATTGAAGGAAAATGGAGTGATTGGACTTGCTGATACGCTTGTGCGGACAGATATCAAGTATCAAAATGTGGCAAAGACAATGCTAGGAAGAATTTTGGTGATTGATCAGATAGACAATGCGGTCAAGATTGCAAGAAAATATAATTATAGTATTAGAATGGTAACTTTGGAAGGCGAGTTGCTTGTGCCGGGTGGAGCAATCAGTGGCGGAGCTTTTAAAAATAGTTCCAATCTTCTAGGGCGCAGAAGAGAACTAGGGGAATTGGAACAGAAATTGAATGCTGCAAAAGAAAAGTTAGATATCACTATGGTTGATATTGAGAATATCAAAACAGAGCGCAACCATATTAGAAAGGCAATTGAAGAAAAAAAAGTGGAACTTCAAGAATTGTTTCTCAAGCAGAATACTGCCAGAATAAATGTAGTGTCTGCTGAGGAGAGAAAAAGTGAAGCGGAGCAGGGGTTTGGCACATTGCGGGAAGAGCAACAGGAGATTGCGCAAAAAACTGCTGAGATTCACATGGATAAAGAGAAAACACAAAATGATTTGAAGTTGTCGGAGGAGGCAGAAAAAAGGCTGGAAGAAGAGATTGCTGTGTATCAAAAGGATCTGGAAAAATATCGGACAGAGGAGTCTGAGCAGATAGGAAGGGTTAATGAATGGGATGTTGCATATGAAAAGATGCTTCAAAAACAAGAGTTTGAACAGGCAAATTTAGATCGTATCGAGGGAGAGCAAATACGTAATAGAAAAGAGCTTGATGAAGTACAATCTGGTCTTGATAGCTGTCTGGTAGAGATTGAAAATAGGCAGCAGAATATGGAGAAGATCAGGGAAACAATCCTTGCATCGCATACGGCACAATCTGATGCTGAAATTTTGCTGAAAGAAAAACAGAAGACAAAAGAAGAACTATCCCAAAAGCAAAAAAAATTCTTCCAGACAAGAGAAGAGATATCTGAGCGGAAAAATGCGTTGGACAAAGAAGTGTACAGACTTCGTTCTCAACAAGAAAAATTAGAAGAGTCCATAGAAAATCAAATAAACTATATGTGGAGTGAGTATGAGCTCACTTTGAATAACACAGTATCTATGCGAAATGAAGCCTTAAAAGATATTGCAGAGATGAAAAAACAGATTGCAGGAATCAAAGATGAGATTAAAAAGTTGGGGGATGTCAATGTCAATGCAATAGAGGATTATAAAGTTCTTATGGAACGATATACTTTTTTAAAAGACCAGCATGATGATTTGATTGAGGCAGAGAAGACGCTGGAAGGGATTATTCAAGAATTTGACTCTGCAATGCGCAGACAGTTTGCAGAGAAATTTGAAGAAATCAAACGAGAGTTCGATAAAGTGTTTAAGGAACTTTTTGGAGGTGGAAAGGGAACGCTGGAATTGATTGAGGAAGAAGATATCTTAGAAGCAGGGATTCGCATTATTGCGCAGCCACCAGGAAAGAAACTACAAAATATGATGCAGCTTTCTGGCGGCGAGAAGTCTTTTACTGCAATCGCATTGCTCTTCGCAATACAGAACTTAAAACCATCGCCGTTTTGTCTGCTGGATGAGATTGAGGCGGCGCTTGACGAGGGAAACGTGAGCAGATTTGCAAAATATCTGAACAAACTTACAAAAAGCACACAATTTATTGTTATCACTCACAGACGCGGTACAATGGAGCAGGCTGACAGGCTTTATGGGATTACCATGCAGGAAAAAGGGGTGTCAACCCTTGTGAGTGTCAATCTTGTGGACAGTGAGGTTGACAGTTGGAGTCAGGATGAAAAAGAGAAGAAGAATGGGGGCTAAATGTTATGGCAGAGGAGAAAAAGGGGTTTTTCAGCCGTTTGAAAGAAGGACTGAGCAAGACAAGAGATAATATTGTGGCGGGAATTGACGCGGTATTTTATGGGGCATCTGAGATTGATGACGATTTTTATGAGGAGCTTGAGGAAATCTTGATAATGGGTGACATTGGCGTCAATGCCACAAATGATATTATTGAGCGTATGAAAGAGGAAGTGAAGAAAAAACATTTGCGTCATCCTTCTGAATGCAAGGAATTACTCGTCGAGAGTATCAAAGAGCAAATGCGTGTGGGAGAGACTGCATATGATTTTGAAAAAGAACAGTCAATTATCTTTATTATCGGGGTTAATGGTGTTGGCAAGACAACCTCTGTCGGAAAACTTGCGGGAATTTTAAAGAAACAAGGTAAAAAAGTCTTGATTGCCGCGGCGGATACCTTTCGCGCTGCCGCAGGAGACCAGCTTGCAGAGTGGGCGCACCGCGCAGGGGTTGATATGATTGGCGGTGCAGACGGCGCCGATCCAGCTTCTGTGATCTATGATGCTGTAAGTGCTGCAAAAGCGCGGAAAGTGGATGTATTAATCTGCGATACAGCGGGACGACTTCACAACAAGAAAAATTTAATGGAAGAATTAAAGAAAATGAATCGCATTATTGACAGGGAATTTCCAGATGCACACAGAGAAAATCTGATTGTTTTGGATGGGACCACTGGTCAGAATGCACTTGCACAGGCAAGAGAGTTTGGGGAAGCTGCGGAACTTACCGGCGTTATTTTGACTAAAATGGATGGAACAGCAAAAGGAGGTATTGCAGTAGCGATACAGTCAGAGTTGAATGTACCTGTAAAATATATTGGTGTTGGAGAGACAATTGAGGATTTACAGAAATTTGACGCGGACGAATTTGTAAATGCGCTGTTTGATATTAAGAGTGAGGAAGCGCAAAAAGAAGCGGAACAGGAACCAGAGAATATTGTTTTAAATGAGTTCATGACAGAGGAAACGATTTCTGACGGGCAGGTATTGGAGGAACTTTATTCGGCAGAGGAGGAAAAAGAGACCCCTTTTGTAGAGGAATCTCTAGCTGAAGAGACAGATACAGAGGACGATACACAAAAGCCAAAGAAGAAAAAATGGTTTTTCTGGAAATAATAGCAACAGATACAAGGAGGAAATAATAATGTCAGATATGCTTACGCTAGAAAAATTTGAGGAAGCGTCGGAAATTGTCAAGAAAGTTATTTCGGAGACAAAGCTAATTTACAGTGAGTATTTGAGTATACAGACAGGAAATAAAGTCTATTTAAAACCGGAAAATATGCAGCTTACCGGAGCATATAAACTAAGAGGAGCATACTATAAGATAAGCACCCTTTCACCGGAAGAGCGCGAGAAGGGGTTAATTACAGCTTCAGCAGGCAATCACGCCCAGGGAGTGGCCTATGCAGCAAAGAAATATGGTGTAAAATCAGTGATCGTGATGCCAACTTCCACGCCGCTCATGAAAGTAAACCGCACAAAAGGATATGGTGCAGAGGTTATTTTGGAGGGAGATGTCTATGATGAAGCCTGCGAGTATGCTTATCAGCTCGCAGATGAAAAAGGATATACATTTATTCACCCGTTTGATGATCTGGCAGTGGCGACTGGTCAGGGAACAATTGCAATGGAAATTTTCAAAGAATTACCACTTGTGGACATTATCCTTGTTCCAATTGGAGGAGGTGGGCTTGCAACAGGAGTATCAACACTTGCAAAGCTGTTAAATCCGAAAATTAAAGTGATTGGTGTGGAGCCTGCGGGCGCGAATTGTATGCAGGAATCATTAAAGGCTGGGGAAGTAGTGACACTTCCAGGAGTCAACACAATAGCGGACGGCACTGCGGTCAAGACGCCTGGAAAGAATATTTTTCCCTATATTAGGGACAATATAGATGAGATTGTCACAGTGCCAGATGAGGATCTTGTGGTTTCTTTTCTCGATATTGTAGAAAATCACAAAATGATTGTCGAAAATTCAGGGCTTCTTACGGTTGCGGCGCTGCGCCACCTAGATGTAAAAAATAAACGAATTGTCTCGATATTGAGCGGAGGAAATATGGATATCATAACCATGTCCTCTGTAGTGCAGCAAGGGTTAATCTTTAGAGATCGAATTTTTACAGTTTCTGTGCTGCTGCCTGACAAGCCAGGAGAATTGACAAAAGTGTCAGAGGTGATTGCATCACTTCACGGAAATGTTATTAAACTGGAACACAATCAGTTTGTTTCTATCAACAGAAATGCGGCGGTAGAGCTTCGCATTACGCTTGAAACGTTTGGCACAGAACATAAGAATCAGATTATTAAAGCACTGGAGGAAAAAGGATATCAGCCAAAACAGGTAAGAGCAAATATTTAATACAACAAATTTTTTGCAATCATTTAGAGGTGTTATGGAAGAGGTAGTAAAACAGACCCAAAAAGCAGCAAAGAAAATAAAAAGTTATGGGATACTGACTGTGGCGGCAGTGATTTATGCCGCTGCAATCAGTTTGTTTTTAGATCCAAATAATATTGCGCCTGGAGGGGTGACAGGTATTTCCATCTTGGTAAATCGCTTTATTAAAATACCAACGGGTACATTGAATATGCTCTTTAACATTCCAATAGTATTGCTTGGATTGTGGAAGTTTGGGTGGCGTTTTATCTGTTCTACGATGTATGTGTTGGTGCTGATTACAATCCTTATCAACTCTTTTGCTGCCTATGGAGCTATGACGGAGGATTTGTTAATTGCGGCTGTGATTGGTGGTGCAATGATTGGTGTTGCACTTGCGCTTGTCTTTAAAGCTGGTGCAACAACGGGTGGCATTGACATTATTATAAAGGTGGTTCGGACAAAGCGCAAACATATTAAGACAAATATTCTATTCTTGATTTTTGATAGTATGGTAATCCTTGCTTCATGGTTTGTTTTCCAAGATTTAACGGTGGCTTTTTATGCTGGTATTGCTGTAATTACAGATTCTATTGTGATGGATAAGATTTTATATGGTTCTGATGAGGCAAAGCTCACATATATCATCAGTGGGAAGCCAGAACAGGTAAAACAGCGTATTTGCGAGGAGTTGGATATCACAGCGACAGTTATTACTGCCAGAGGCGCTTATACAAATGCGCCGAAAGAACTTCTGATGATTGTCACTAGAAAACAGGTATATCCCCGCCTTGAGGAGATTGTAAAGGATGAGGATTCTTCTGCGTTTATGATTGTGTCCTCTGCAAGTGAGATTTTTGGAGAAGGATACAAGGATATTACGGGAGATAAAATATAGTAACAGTTCAGCCATGCCCATTCATAAGTTGTCGATTTATACAATCTGAAAATTTATTTAGGCTATTTTTGACAACTTATTTCATGCCGGGCGTCCCCCTATAAAATCGAATATACAAAATGCCTTATATGAGCAAGCTCTCAATAACATTTTGTATATTCAATTTTGTATGGCTGAACTATAACAAAATATAAAAGTTATACCACAGGTATATTGTTTTCTGTTTTATATTATGATATAACAAATGTATGGAGTGGTTTGGAGCTGTGTCTTGAAAAAGACACACACAGCAATCTTACATATGGATTTGGGTTCCGCTATAGGAGTCTCCCAAGCCACTCCTGTTTGATGCAAAATATAGGGCTATAGCTCAGAATGGTAGAGCAGGAAAATAGGAGCTTTGTCAAAAGCTCTTGCAGCAACTTTCTAAAGGCCTTCTAAGCCCCGTGTCGCCGGTTCGAGTCCGGCTAGCCCTGTTTTTACAGCATATATCCTATTTTCGGGGCCATAGCTCAACTGGAAGAGCACTAAGATCTTATCAAAGATTTTGGCACAGTATCGGAATCTTGTCAAAGATTCTTGCAGCAACATTCATACGTTTTTCGGTTCAAATCCGAATGGCCCCGATCTTGCATATTTTTACAGATTATTTTTATGGGGCTGTTGCTCAATTGGGTAGAGCAGTATTTAAAGAAGCTTTGACAAAAGCTTTTGCAGCAATTTTCTAAGGGATACCGGTTGCCGGTTCGAGTCCGGCCAGCTCCAGTTTATAGTTGGTAATTTTTTAGAGGGAGGGAATCAAGATGGGATTCATGCAGAATGTTAAGAACATGTTAAATAATGAATATAATACGTCTGTCACCGAAAATGGTGCAGTTGGCTATAGAACGTCAGGGAAGGCACTGCTTGACTTAAATTTTGCCGTTTCCTCACTCCGAAATGCCTCGTCAGAAGAGATTGTAAACCGATTTATCAAGGCTTATTATGAGGAGCCAAAGCTTGCGATTCGATGGCTGTTTTTTGCCGGTGATGTGCGTCAAGGTCTTGGAGAGCGCAGACTCTTTAAATCAATCCTGTTGGAATTGGCAAAGAGCCGTCCTGAACTTGCCAAGGCTTTGATGCCGCTAATACCAGAATATTCAAGATGGGATATTTTGGTGGCGTTGATTGACACTCCGCTCGCAGAGGAGGCAGTGGAGCTGATACATAAACAGCTTCAGGAAGATGGCGCCAACATGGGAAAGGGTGCGTCTATTAGTTTGTGTGCAAAGTGGCTGCCGTCAGAAAATGCATCTGCGGATAACACAAAGCGTTTGGCGCGTCTGTTGACAAAAAAGCTTTCCATGACAAGTAGGCAGTACCGAAAGATGCTATCTTCTTACAGAAGTTATCTGGATGTTGTTGAAGTGAAAATGAGTGCAAAAAAATGGGCTGACATTGCTTATGAGGCAGTTCCATCAAGGGCAAATTTGCTGTATAATGTCGCATTTTTGCGCAATGATGAGGAGCGTCGCAGAAATTTTCTCGGCGCGGTGAAAAAGGGAGAGAAGACAATTCATGCCGGTGTGCTCTATCCGCATGACATTGTGCATTCCTATATGGACTACGAGAAAAAACCAGGCTGGATGTATGTAAAGCCTGTAGATGATACCTTAGAGGAATTGTGGAAAGCGCTGCCGGATTATGTGCAGGGAGCGGGAAATACGCTCTGCATCGCAGATGGTTCTGGAAGTATGTGGACGAAGGTGGGCAGTTCTAATGTATCCTGTCTGGAAGTGGCAGATGCGATTGCAATTTATTTTTCAGAGCACTGTACAGGGCAGTTTAAGGACACATATATCACGTTTAGCCAGACGCCGCAATTTGTAGATCTGTCCAAAGGAAAGACTCTATATGACAAGTTGTGCATTGCGATACATCATAATGAGGTAGCGAACACAAATATAGAGGCGGTATTTGATTTAATATTGGATACTGCACTTAAGTATCATATGCCGCAGCGCGATCTTCCTGAAAATCTGTTGATATTGTCAGATATGGAATTTGACGCGGCGACAAGAAGCAATGTCAATGGCAATTGGGTATCTCCTGACGAGAAATTGTTTGACAGATTTGCCAAGAAATATGCCTCACATGGCTATCGTTTGCCAAGGTTGGTGTTCTGGAATATTTGCAGTAGAACGAAGACAATTCCCATTCGAGAAAATGCACTTGGTGTAGCGCTTGTAAGCGGATTTTCGCCTGTTATCACAAAGATGGTACTCAGCAATGAGATAAATCCATATAAGATGCTGGTACAGCAGCTTATGGTGCCAAGATATGATGCTGTGGAGCAGGCTGTGTGTGGAGATTTGGGCGATTCCACGACAGGTGGCATAAATGGGATAGAATTAGATAATATAAAAGAATAAAATTATAATAAGAAAATTATAATGACAGACAAAGAAAAGGGTGTTGTATTGTACACCCTTTTCTTTATGTGCAGACCTGTTTCAATCTTTCTAATCGATTATATAGAAAAAAATTTTAGCTGTTAATCCTTTTTTGAAAAAAATAAGTCTTATATAATGTATACAGATAAAGATAATTTTCCTTGCAGGGGTGACAAATGATTAATCAGAAAAACAAGCGAGATCGTGTTCAGTCGGCGGTCGAAACATATTATGAGGATATATATCGTTTCTGCTGGTATTATACTGGCAACCCGACAGATTCCTATGATATTTCACAGGAAGTATTTTTGCGGTATATGAAATACATGGATTCTAGCAATCCTAAAAATCTTAGAGCATATCTGGTTATGATTGCACGTAATTTGTGTTGTGATTATTTTCACAGACAGTCTATACAGCGTGAAAATACGGTTTCTTTTGATATGCTAGAAAACATGGAAGCGGGCGGATATTTGAATAATATCAAAACGATTGCCGATTGTGACAGCGAATTTTACTTGCAGGAATTGTTACAGAGCATACCGCAGGAACAGAGAGAGGTTGTAATACTGCGGGTTCATGATGAATTAAAATTTCATGAGATTGCCAAAATCACTGGCTGTCCTCTCTCGACAACAAAATCGCGGTTTCGACTTGGAATCGCCAATATTAGGAAAAAAATAGGAGGAGATTATGCGTGAAAAGACAGATGATATCAGGGATTTATTTGTGAAAAATGACAGCGGTGTCATAATTGATGTGTCCAGAAAACAGGGGACGCTAGAGTGTGTTAGCGTCCAAAAATTTGAACAGGAAAACAGAGTTAGCACGCGATGGCAGATTATAAAAGGACAGATTCGGCATATGGACAAGAATATATTATGGATGCATCTTGCAGTCTGCGCCGGGATTGTAGTTCTGGTCTGGACAAACTGGTTTGATGTACAGTCTTGGGAAAAATATGGGATGATTTTTTCAGGAGTGCTTGGGGCATTATCTTTTTTGGAAGTTGGCAGTATGTTTTTTTCAAGAATGACGGAGTTGGAGGCAGTCAGTTACTTTAATGTACGCCAACTCGCCACATTTCAGATGACTTATTCCGGTTTACTCAGCCTTGCTGCCTTGATGATTTTTACAGTTTTTGCAAATATTAGACTGGAAAAGAATCTTATGGTGACGTGTATTTACATTCTTGTTCCTTTTGTGTTTACAGAATGTATCTGTATGACTGTGATGCTTACAGAGATTGGGAGGAGAAATATATTACTGTTGATTGCCGTGGGTATTTTCTCAACATTTTTTTGGGGAATATTAGCTTCGATGCCCATGTTATATGAAGCGTCAGCGACGGTTTTCTGGATTGTCGCATTACTTGCAGGGATTGGTATCTTTGCTGTGCAAATCAAACGATTTTTTCACGTATTGGATAAGGGGGAAATCATATGTGCAGATTAATGTTGACAGGATTGGAGAAAGTATATAGAGACAAAAAACAAGAAAAGAAGGCAGTTCAAAATTTGACGGTAAGTTTTGAGCATGGTGTATATGGACTTTTGGGCGAAAACGGCGCTGGGAAAACGACCCTGATGCGTATGATTGTCGGTATCCTAAAGCCAACACAGGGGCAGATAACATGTGATGGAATCCCTATCAAGCAGCTTGGGGGCGCCTATCGGAACCTTTTAGGGTATCTGCCACAAGATTTTGGCTACTACAAAGACTTTAGCGCTGTGCGCTTTCTAAATTATATCGCGGCATTAAAAGCGATTGAGCCAGAGACTGCCAGAGAACGAATTGACAGCTTGCTTGAGACAGTGGGATTGATAGAGGCACGCAATAAGAAATTAAAGACATTTTCTGGCGGGATGTTGCGGCGAATTGGCATTGCACAGGCACTTTTAAACGAACCGAAAATATTGATTTTAGATGAGCCAACAGCAGGACTTGACCCGCGGGAGCGGGTTCGTTTTAGAAATATTATTAGTGCCTTGGGCAAGGACCGCATTGTTATTCTCTCGACACATATTGTATCGGATGTGGAGTATATTGCAGACCAGATTATGATTATGAAGGAAGGGACATTTATCAAGACAGGGACACAGACGCAGATTTTGGAACCTGTCACTGGTTGTGTGTGGAAATGCGTTGTGTCCGAGAAGGAAGCTGACGAGCTGAATGCGACATATGCAATAAGTAATCTTAGAGGCTGTGAGCGCGATGGGCAAGTGGAACTTCGGATTGTGTCACAGGAGAAACCGCATCAGAATGCGGAGGCTATAGAGCCTGTTTTAGAGGATGCATATTTATATTATTATTTGTGTGAGCGCAGCCGCCATAGAGGGGCTTGGGAATAGGGAGGAAGCATATGAGATTGTACAAAATGGAATTATATAAAATTTGTTCTAGAAAATTGTTTCTATTTAGTGTCACAGCAGCGCTTATGATTCTGCTGTTATTTATGTATACACTTGCTGTAGACAATTATGCAATGGTAAATGGAGTTGAATATGAAGGGCTGCGGGCAGTTCAGATAAACAGAACGATTACAGAGGAATTTAAAGGAACGTTAACCGATGAAAAGGTAACAGCAATTGCGGAAAAATACGGATTTCCGAATGGTGTGAGGGAAAATTATGGTCAATTTTTGTATCGTAATTATCTGAATGAGTTTATTATGAAAGGATTTTCAGATGGATATTTTCGTGCATATGATAATTACAAAGTGGCAACGCATACCAATCCAATTGCAGAAACCGATTTTGGAAAAGCAAGTGCGGCAACAGGAAAACCGCTGTTGTTGGAATATACATATGGCTGGGAGGTATTTCATGCCGTTTTGGGAATTGGACTTACTTTGGGAATGGTGTTCATTCTCCTTACCTTATCGCCGATTTATTCGGAAGAAACTTATAACAATACGCAGCAGATTTTGTTTACCACAAAAGAAGGGCAGCAGAAGGATATCGCTGCGAAAATTGCCGCAGGAATGACAATTGCTGTCAGTGTGTTTGTTGTGATTGTTCTTTTGGATTTTCTGTTTGTGTGGAGCGTCTTTGGATTAGATGGGCTGGACTGTTTTATTAGTCAGGTTCTAGAAAATGCTTATGTATGGGATTGGAATGGATACCATAACACTTCTACTTGGAGTGTACAAAAGTATCTGTCTTTTTACCTGCTGCAAGGCTTTTTGGGAATGATAGAAGCGGCTGCGCTGTCACTGTATTTCTCTGCGCATTGTAATAGTCCATTTCAGTCGATTGTGGCATCAACGATAGGATTGGTGCTGCCTGTTTTCTTAAATGTAATAGGACAAGATAATTTTCGTGGGGTGATTTTTCAGGCAAGTCAGTTGATTATCCTGCTTTTGCTAGGGATTGCACTAATGTGTCTGGTACCAGATACTTGGAACAAAACTGTTGTTCGCATTGGAAAAATTTTGTGCTGCGTATTGCCTGTATTGATTGGGCGGTTCTTTCGGCATGTCTTTCCATTTTATTATACGATTCCTTTTATACTCATTGTGAATGGAGCAAGCGAGTTGGACTTTATGCAAGTTCATTTTCCGTGGATATGGTGGGGAATTTTTCTCTTTGTGACTGTGGTAACGATACTCTATATTGTGTGTAGTTGGAGAAAATATAAAGAATTGAGTTAAAATAGAAAGGATTTGTAGTTATTATGATTAGAGAAATTACAGAAAATGATTTTGACCAACTAATGACATTGTATATGCAACTTCATGACAATCCGTTTCCCGAAAAGGATAAGTGCATAATGGATATTTGGAGCAGTATTCTTGTGGACAATAATCATCATATAATTGTTGCAGATGAAGATGGTACAATTGTATCCTCCTGTGTATGTGTTATTATACCCAACTTAACAAGAGGACAGCGCCCCTATGCATTAATTGAAAATGTAATTACAGACAAGAGATATCGAAAAAGAGGATTGGCAACTGCCTGCCTTGACTTTGCGCGTGACATTGCCTTGCAAGAAAATTGCTATAAAATAATGTTGTTAACAGGTTCTAAACAGGAAAGCACTTTAAAATTTTATGAGCAGGCAGGATATAACAAACAAGACAAGACAGCGTTTATACAATGGTTGTAAACCATTTAGGATAAGAGCTGAAACAGCGATTTCAAATTTCTGCCAGATAGTTTGAGTTTCTAAAACCAACCTCTTATCTCCAAAAGAAAACCACTTAATGGAAACCTATTTACATTGGTGGTCTTTTTTCTTATGATAGGAATCATATTAGAAATACAACAGAAAAGGAGAATAATGTTATGGCAGCAGCAGAAAAACGGTACAGGGGAATTTATATTTTAACAGTGATTTTGGGATTTATCGCGGCAATTTTTATGGCGCGGTTTTCCTTTTGCCTTGGAAAGGTGATTGATGTGGTGATTGACCCAACAGATTCTCTTCAGACAACGATATTGTCTTGTATATATATGGCAGTGTGCTGGCTGATTGTATCGTTTTTATATAATTATACAGAAATTATCTATGTCAATAAAATTGTACATTCTTTAAAGACAAATCTTTATAAAGCGCTTTATCAAAAGGAGCTAAAAACATTTTTGGCTGAGAAAAATGGACATTATCTAAGTTTGTATTCCAAGGATATTGATCTTGTGGTAGACAATTACTTGATGCCAAAATGCGATATTGTTTCTAATATTCTATCTGCTGTAGTGTGTCTGCTTTCTATCTTTGTAATCAACTGGAAACTTGGGCTGTCTTTTGTCATGATTTCATTTATTACCGTGATGCTCTCTCAGATTCCAGGAACAATTATGGCGAGAAAGACGGTGGAATATACGCACAGCAACAGTATCTATATGACGTTGCTTGAAAATTATTTAAAGGGTTTTGAGCAGGTAAAACTTTTGGGGCTGGGAAAACTTTTTCGAGAAAAACTGAATGCAAAAGATTGTGCGTATGAAAAATCGAGAATGCATTATCTGTTTGCAAAAATTGTATCGAATAATATTGGAATGGCTATTGGAATGCTTTCACAGCTTCTGTGTATGGCTGTGGGCATTTGGTTTGTTTTGCATGAAGATATGACAGTGGGACTTTTGATTGCGGCTGTGCAGCTTTTGAATGGTGTGTTTTCGCCGTTGCAGCTTTTTGTACAGGAAAAAAATTTAATGGGAACAACGAAAGAAATTATTCGTCGTATTGATCAGGAACAGATAATAGAAGAGAATCTGGAGAAGGAAATTATAGGACAAGTGCAGAAGATTGAATTTCAGGATGTTAATCTTCAATTTGGAGATAAGGAAATATTTCAGGGATTTCATATGCTGTTTGAGGCGGGCAAGAAATATGCGATTATTGGTGAATCTGGAAAAGGAAAATCGACATTAATGCATCTGCTAATGAAATATTTGGCAGATAGTGAGTATGAGGGATCGGTTATGATAAATCAGCAGGACATTAGAACGCTTGATTCTGACAGTATTTATCAAAAGATTGGTTATATTCAGCGGAATGAATTTCTGATTGACGGTTCAGTCAAAGATAATATTATACTCTACAGAGATGGGGTATCTGATGGGGAAGTCAATCAAATATGCCGGGATTTAAAGTTTGACAGTGCGTTTGTGCAAAAGGAAATTGATGCATCTGATTCTGGTGAAGTATCTTTTGGGGAAAAGCAGCGGATTGACATTGCCCGCTTTATGGTACATGACTATGATGTTCTTGTGTTTGACGAGCCGACCAGCAATCTGGACGCGGATACAGCAAATGAAATCTTTCATATGATTTTTGGTATTCGGGATAAAATCGTTATTGTGATAACGCATGACACAAGTAAGGAAGTGCTGGATCGTTTCGATGTGGTGTTGCAGTTATGATAGATTTGCCAAGTGGAGAACCAATGTGAGCGATATTATAGAGTATCTATTTTTGACCAGAAGCTTTTATGAAATCAGCAAAAAATCGAGAAGGCATTATAAAGTGTTTGAAAAAAATGTATGGTTGCTAGTACACCGTTTTTTA
>DEPD01000008.1:25702-36164 GCA_002358575.1 Lachnospiraceae bacterium UBA3401
TCCTCATATACCAAGCACTCGCTGTTTGCATACGAGGATTAAAAAACGGTGTGCTAGTCACAGAATTGTAGGAAAATAGACTTGACAATAAGCTATTTTACAAGTATGATAATTAGGAACTGTTCAAAAATAACATGTACAGCTTGCACAGAATATTTCTGAACAGTTCCTTAAGAACAGTTGATAAAAACTGGTTCTATTATATTTATGGAGGATTTTGCATGTTAAATTTAATTGTAATGGAGAAGATTGCAAAGTAAATATTGCAGGGTGATTTTTGGCGTTTTTGAATTTTATGCTGAAAGTCTGCCCATTTGTCGATAGCGAATGCTATTGACGTTTTCGCCTTACAATTGTTTTATATGATGGTATATATTTTTGAATCATTAGAACATGGCTGTATGGTCATGTTTTTTTATGCACACGGGAAGTAATCTTTTCCTATGTAGTTGCATAAGTATTTTGTTATTTTGTCAAGAGAAAAGACCATGGTATAGACGCGTCTAGGCGACCATGGTCTTTTTTGCGTTGTAAGAGGCTGTTAATATATTATAGGGAAAGGAGATTATGATACGTTCCATATTGTTGTATGTGGTGTCTATGGAAATGCGGTTTGAAACACTATAACAGCGCAAGCTCATAAGAAACTGTTCAAAAATACATTTTTTATAGAAAGGAAAACAAAAATGAACATTGAAAAACAAATTGAATTTGATAAAATTAAAGAATCTTGGAAGGCACTTGCAGTCACAGATTTTGCAAAGGAAATGATTGTGGAGGTTTCCTGTTATCTGGTGGAAGGGGAATTGAGAAAACATCTTCGAGATACCACCAATAGTAGATTGCTTATGGAAAAGCTTGGCACGCCTCCTTTGCAGAATGTCGCGGAAGCAAAAGAGATTTTGACGATTGCTGAAAAAGGAGACTGTCTGACCCCCTATCAGCTAGAACGGATAGAGAAAGTTCTGGTTGCTGTCCGGCGTTTAAAAGACTATCTTGATCGAGGGAAACAGTATGAGAATCCTCTTGCCTACTATGAAGAGAATCTTGACGCGGTAGAGACACTTCGAGAGGAGATTTGCCGCCAAATTAGAAATGGTGCAGTTGACGATTATGCTTCCAAAGAACTCAAACAAATCAGGGCTGATATTGTTCGCTGTCAAGAGCAGATGAAACAAAAGGCAGAACAATTAATGCGCACAAACAAGGAATGCATGGCAGACAGCTATTGCACTACACGCAATGGTAGAATATGTGTTCCTGTGAAAAAAGAATATAAATTCAAGATATCAGGAACGGTGGTTGACAAATCAGCTACAGGAAATACATTTTTTATTGAGCCAGTCAGTGTTGCAAAATACTATGAAGAACTACAGTTATTGTGCATCAGTGAGGAAAACGAAGTTTATCGCATTCTATATACATTGACTGCAATGGTAGCGGAGTCTATCTCGCAAATGAATGAAAATATTCGTATTATGGAAAAGCTGGATTTTATTTTTTCCAAAGGAAAACTTAGTTTGGACATGGACGCTGTGGAGCCGGCCATCAATACAAAACGCCGCATTATTTTAAAAGACGCAAGGCACCCATTAATGGATAGGACGATAAATGTTCCGTTACAGTTTAAGATTGGCGAACAGGCAAGAGGAATCATAATCACAGGACCGAATACAGGTGGAAAAACAGTAGCAATCAAAACAGTTATGCTCAGTTGCATTATGGCACAGTGTGGACTTCACGTTGCTTGTAAAGAAGCTGACATTTGCATGAACAGTAGTTATCTTTGTGATATTGGTGATGGTCAGGACATTACGGAGAACCTTTCGACTTTTTCGGCACACATTAAAAATGTGCTGGAAGTACTGCGCGAAGTCAATCGCGATAGCCTTGTGATTATGGATGAGACGGGTTCTGGTACTGACCCAACAGAAGGCATGGGCATTGCGATTGCAATATTGGAGGAACTTCGCAAAAGTGATTGTCTGTTCCTTGTCACAACACATTATCCTGAAGTTAAAGAGTACGCGGACAAAGCACAGGATATTATCAATGCGAGAATGACTTTTGATAAAGAGACCTTGAAACCAACCTATCAAATGATAATTGGGGAAGCAGGTGAGAGCTGTGCGTTTTATATTGCTGACAGGCTAGGTATGCCGAATGAAATGTTGAAAATGGCTGTCAGAGCGGCTTATGGTGAGGCAGCAGTAGAAAATTATCATTTCCAAAGCCAGAAAAACATTGTTCAGAAGCAAGACGTACACAAGATTACAAAGGTAAAAAAGACAAGCCCCAAAACAGATCTTAGCACAAAGTATTGTCTTGGAGATAGTGTGATGATATTTCCTGATAAAAAGATTGGTATTGTGTGTGAACCTGTGAACGAGAAAGGTGTTTTGCGCGTCCAATTGCCAGACAAGAAAATCTGGATTAACCATAAGCGTGTCAAACTTCATGTGGCAGCAGAGCAATTATATCCGGCAGATTATGATTTCTCGATTATATTCGAGACTGTGGAGAACCGAAAGCTAAAACATGATATGGAGCGAAAATATACAGAGGAGATCTTGCGGTATGATGAGTAGGTGTGAGAACTGGGCAAGAGTGACTTTTATCGCAGTAAAGAACAATTGCTATTAAAAGAAAGGAATGGGAAAGCGAATGAAAGATTTAGATTGCAGTGTAATCAAAGATTTGATGCCATCGTATTTGGATGCAATCTGCTCGGAGGAGAGCAGAAACCTTGTTGACGCCCATCTAAAAAATTGTGAACAATGCCGTGCACAATTGGAGTTATTAAAGAGTGTCAAGCTTACTGACGAGCAAGGAGGAGCAAAAAGAATTTCGTATTTTAAGAAGATAAAAAGACATTATATAAAAAAGGAAGTTCTCAGTATATTGCTGTTAACAATTGCAATAATGGGCGGATTTTTGGTGATACAGGACGCTCAAATGCCACTTGGAATTAATCTGCTGTATCTGTCTTTTCCATTCGTTCTTTTTGCTGCATATGGTTTGGCTTCATGGAATATAGGGCCGTTTAAAGAGTCAAAGTTATCGTGGATTTTTATTGGGATTAGTATTGTGCTGCTTGGAGTGTACTTTGCAATTATTATTTTCTGGAGTATTCCGATTGGCAGAGGAGAGGACTATGTGTTTAACATACCATTGGAGGAGACAGGTTTTTACTTGAATCGATGGCTTAGAATGATAGCTTCTGCCCAGCTTGGTATTTTTATCTTATCGAATTTTTTGCGACTTCGCGGATGCAGAATCCATAAAGTTATCTATGGATTGACGCTAACAGGAGTGACTCTGGCAGCAGGGTATTTATTTCTTCTTGGAAACCTTTCTACACTTACAGGGCTTTATAAAATGTTGACAGAAATGATTGTATGTGTTGTGCTGGAAGGGATTCTTTTTTCGGCGTTATCGTGTCATTTTATGAAAAGATAATAACATATAAAATTACAACTTAGATTTGAAATATCATTGACAGCATTGGTCTAATGTGTTAAACTAAAATTGAGTTTAATGCATTAGACCTTTTGCGTACAGAATGGAGGAAAGAAAATGGAAGTGCCAAAAATATTTGAGAGTGAGTACCGCTTTTGTGAGATTTTATGGGAGAATGAGCCGGTGACAAGCAGTGAACTGGTTCGGTTGTGCAGGGAGAGATTGGAGTGGAAAAAATCTACAACCTACACTGTTATACGAAGGCTTTCTGAGCGCGGCGTCCTAAAATCGGAGGATGCAGTTGTGACATCGCTGGTTTCTAGGGAGGATGCACAGTCAGCGGAGAGCACAGAGGTTGTTGAGCGGACATTTTCCGGATCGCTTCCTAGTTTTATTGCGGCGTTTACGCGCAAAAAGAATCTATCCAGACAGGAAATTGATGAGATTCAGAAAATTATTGACAATTATAAGGATTAGTACATTGTGGAGGAAAGGCGATGGAGAAATTATTTGTTAATATTTTTCATATGAGCAGTTCCGCAAGCTATCTGATTTTGGTGGTTTTGCTAGTGCGGTTCCTGCTGCGGAAAGCGCCAAAAAGGATGCGCAGTTTTTTGTGGCTGCTGGTTGGAATTCGTCTAATTGTGCCGTTTTCTGTCGAGTCTATATTTAGTCTGGTTCCAGATACGCCAATGGTGGAGGAATATCTTTATCAGCCAATACAGTCAGATAGTAATGGAACAATGCCAGTGGAACAAGCAGTTACGCAGTCGGTTCCAAATGAAAATGTTCCTTTTGAAGAAAAAGACATACTGAAATCATTGACCGTAGTAGAAATTTGTACACCAATTTGGCTTGCCGGAATGGTTTTGATGTTTGGTTATCTGTTGTTTAGCTGGCTGTGGCTTAGAAATCGTGTCAAGATGTCTGTGCCATTAGAGATTACACTAGAGAACAATAGCAAAATAGAAAATGTAATAAAAATATATCAAAGCGATACACTAAATAGTCCATTTTTATTTGGAATTGTTTGTCCGCGTATCTACATTCCAAATAGTATTTGCAGTGAGGAGCTACCCTATGTAATTCGACATGAAATGACACATAGAAAGAGAAAAGACTATTTAATAAAGCCTGTTGGATTTTTGCTCTTGTCAGTATATTGGTTTAACCCTTTTGTGTGGGTTGCCTATATTATGCTCTGTAAGGATATTGAACTGATTTGTGATGAGTGTGTTATTCGGGAGCTTGGCACTGATCACAAAAAGGCATATTCGCAGGCGCTGCTCAACAGTGCAGTCAATCGTCGTGTGATTACGGCATGTCCAGTTGCCTTTGGCGAAGTCAGTGTGAAAGAGCGCGTGAAAAATGTGCTGCATTACAAAAAGCCTGCATTTTGGATTTTGGTGGCAGCAGTGTTAACATGCATTGTTGTTCCAGTATGTTTTATGACGCAGAAGAAATCAGAAAATAATGAATTTGCAACATCAAAAATCACGATAGATGGCGATTATAGTCTCTTTTTGCCATCAGAGGAGTTCCCAGAGCAAAAAAATCTTCCAAGTTTGAAATTATCTCAAAATGGAAAATTTACATTTTCCTATGATGTTCTTAGTTCTTATTTCTCCTATGGAGATTATGAGATTGAGAACAATCGGCTGATTGCAGTCACAGAAGACCAAAAGTATCACTATCAATTTATTACTACAGACTATGGTGCTTTGTTGTTTGATGCTCAAAATTCGTCAGATGTTCTTTTGACCGATCCAAAACAAAATTTTAATGAATCAGTGGTAGATGGATCGGTCTTTGTCAAGATAGATGCATCAAGACTTTTGCATGAAGCAGAAACTTTGATAGAAAAGATTTCCAATGATATTAATCAGGATATTATAATGACCGATCAGAATTTTCAGAAAAATATTGTAGATATGAAAGCAATGCAAAAGCAGATTGCGGCAGAAAAGAGTGTTCTACAAAAACAGCTTGAGAAATTGAATAGTCAAGCATCTTCTAAAGAGGAGACAGCTTTGCAGCAGGACTGGGAGACCACAATCCAACGTTTGGAAACTTCTGAGGAGACGCTTGCAAAGTTGGAATTAAGCATGGGCGAATGGAAGTCCGCCTTTGTTGCAAAGGAAGCGATTGAGCAGTGGGCACAGGCATTTTGTAATCGTGATGCCGAAACCATTGTAAAATTTGCCAGCACGGAAGTGCAAGAGTATCTATTGGGAAGAGAATTGTTAAGCCAAAGTTTTGATGGGGAGAAAGATACCGCATCGTTTGGCTGGTCAAGTCCGTGGCCTTGGGGAGATACTGCGAGTAATTACCAGATTGTCAGTTTAACAGAGCGTTCCGCGGAGATATTGTATTATGCATGGGTATCTGACCCGCATGTGACTGTATGGCACGAAATACTTACCTATAAAATGGACAAAAATGCATGTATTATCACATCGGAAACACTACAGTTTATGGAGGGAATCTGTATCGCCGAAGAGTACAATAAAGCGTATCCAAATGGCATTACTGGTACAATGATGGATTATTATTCGTTCAATGGGGCCGGAGAAGATCTGAATAGAAATGCAAAAGAAAATCCAACCAGCGATTGGTATAAAAAATTGTTTGAACCAGATTCCGCAGCGGTATTTTTGTTAAATCTATTAAATAATCCGAATAAGGTGGGAACTCGTGTCACAAAGTCTGACACAGATATAGCACGCTGTACCGTGACACTTGATTTTTATGAAGATGGAAGTTCTGTCTCGGTACAAATGCTGCAGCCTTATGGAACAGATGGTATCTGGGTTCCAAGTACAGAAAATTCAAAGGTTTCTGATACAGCTTCTATTGCTATATATAAGATTACGAGTCAGAATGTGGGAGAGATCGCAAGGGAAGATGCCATACGGCTTGAAGCGATTTTTCCAAATCACCATGAATTTGCGTTTGATGCAGATTTTTCGCAAAAAGCTGACTTGGATGGGGACGGCATAGAGGAGCAAATTGAATTGGTGGATTTGAAATACAATGGTGGTGATGGAGGATATGCGCTGAGAGTGACAGATACAAAGACGAACGAACAGATTCCGCTTCCAGATAGTTATAGGGAGGAAAACGGTTTTCCTATCTTTGGTACTTATGTAGAGTCAGACAGTGAGAAACCGCGGCTTTTAATTCAGCTTGGGGAAGGAAAGCAGTACCAGACAGTCGCAACAATTATGATGGATGCACTGGATTTAATTTATGACCGAAATCTGGCTGAATTTAAAAATGTAATACAAAATAAAACTTCTGGAGAAAAGATTATGGCAGATGCAATCAGTGGATGTAATGTGATTACTTTTCAAAATGAGGAGACGCCAGTTGTATTTTTAAAGACATATGTCTCTGGATTTTTGGGGCATGCGGATACATTGGGATATGTTATCACAGAACTTCGGCTTCAGAAAGACCATACATGGGCATCTAGGCATTATTTTCTGCTGGATAGCTGCGGTAAGACAGTGTGGACTCATCAGGAGATTGGAGAGGCCACAGAAGGGAATGGTATTATAACGCTTCCATTTGATCGCAACAGTAGTGTGGAGTATGTACCTATCAAGCCAGAGGAATAAATTTACAACTATTTTAAACTATTGTTTATCTATAGTTGTGTAAGTTGCACTAAATTTGAGGGTAAAATAATGTTATTCTGAACAACACTACGAAAATATGTTTTGGAAGTTGACACAAGAATTGATTCGTGATAAACTGCTAAATTGTTAAGACATTAAACAATTATTTATGATTGATTTTTCATGAGAAGGGGGAATATAGAATGAAAAAGAAGATTGTTAATGTAATTTTATCAGTAGCAGTTGTAACATCAATGATGTTTGCAGTGACAGCATGTGGTTCAAAAGATAATGATAAGGCACCAGCAGAGTCAGCAGCAGTTACAAATACTGTAGAAGATGCAGCAAAGGCAGATACAGAAGATACAGCAAAGGCAGATGCAGAAGATACAGCAAAGGCAGATGCAGAAGATACAGAAAAGGCAGATACAGAAGATACAGCAAAGGCAGATGCAGAGGGTGGCATGACTGCTGAGGATTGGGTAAATTCTGAAGAAGCTTCTACTTATGTGAATCTGTTTAACACAATGTTTAATGGTGCGATGACAACGGAGTTTGAAGCAGAGGGCAATACATTGTCTATGGTCTTCATACTTTCAACAGAAACACTTGGCACAGATGGTAGTGATTTGACAGATGAGCAGAAAGTTGCGATGGAAACACAAATGCAGCAGCAGTATGATGGTCTTAAGGATCAGTTTGAGCCAATGCGTGATGAACTGAAAAAGACAATTGGTGCTTCAGACCTTGTGGTACAGATTATTTATAGGACAAGCAATGGCACAGAGCTGTTTAGTCAGGAATTGTAATTAGAAACTTCAAACAAAAATTGGGCGGCAGAAATTTCTGCCGTCTTTTTACGCACAGGGACACGTAAGGAAATTAGCAGCTTTGTTGCACGTGTCCCGCGCGGCGAGTAGGAAAGATGGAACTTCTCTACTTGATTGCACAGCCCTATTCAGAGGAAATATGGAGAGGATAAATCATTGAAAATTTGGAATGTTATTGTAAGATTGCTATTATTTTTATTTGGTGCAGCTAGTTTTAGCGGTTTTTTTCTTCCGGTACTTAGAAGAAGAATACTCAATATAGGAAATGCAGTAGGTATTGTGCTTTGTGTCTGTTTGATACTCTATGCACTGTTTTTGCCGTCAGTACACAGATGGATACATACTTTTTGGCAGAAGAGAATTGGAAAAATAATTTTGGGCATTTTCGCAGCAGGAATGATAGCTGGAGTGGTTCTTGTGATTGTAATGACAACACTGATGATAAGAGCAGCAAGCACTAAGCCAGATTCAAATGCTACTGTGGTTGTACTGGGGTGCAAAGTATATGGAGAACGACCGAGCATCACACTGGAAGAGCGCTTGAAAGCAGCATTAAAATACTTAAATGCCAATCCCGATTCGGCATGTGTTGTGTCGGGTGGTCAAGGAGTAGATGAGACGATTTCTGAGGCGGAATGTATGTATTTGTATCTAGTAAACAATGGCATTGCTCCTGATCGAATTTACAAGGAGGACAAGTCTACTACAACGCGGGAAAATCTTGCTTTTTCTTATGAGATTATAAAGGAACATGGGCTTGAGGAACAGATTGCGATAGCCACTAATAATTTTCATGAGTACAGGGCTGGAAAGGTTGCGGACAGCCTTGGATTAGAACACGGCGCTGTCTCAGCAGACACAGCATTATGGCTGCTGCCGACATATTATGCGCGGGAATTGCTTGCAATATTGTACGAGTGGGTGTTTTAGAGTTTTAGTGTTTTAGATGGAAGGAAAAATAATATATAAAAATTTCAGTATTATTTTTTAAAATAATATGCTACAATACTTCTATACGAAATTAAAAATAATCCTGTTTATAAGGAGGTATTGTATATGAAATCAATTATACAGGATATGAAACACAATTATTTAATCAATGCGGTAATTATGGTATTGCTAGGGCTAGTTCTTGTGATATGGCCGCATATTTTAGGTGTTTTGTTGTGTTATTTGCTTGGCGGGGCGCTGATTTTGATGGGAGCCATTCAGTTAATTAGTTTTTTGCGCGGTGAGCGGCTTGGATTTTACAACAAATTTAATATGCTTATGGGAATTGTGCTAGTCCTTCTTGGCATCTGGATTTGTACACAGCCGCGTATTGTGCTGTCTATTATTCCAGTGGTGGTTGGAGTGATAGTATTGATTCATGGATTGATGGATATTCAGTATACACTGGATATTAAAAAGGCGGGGAGTGATAAATGGTGGATTGCACTGATTGCAGCTATTCTTACAATGGTGGTTGGTCTGCTGTTAGTGTTAAACCCATTTACTGCATATGAGATTACAATGGTTCTTTTAGGAGCTGCTATGATTTATGATGGAGGTTCTGATTTGGTGCTTCTGGCTTTTTCGTATCTCGCACAGAAAGACACTGATAGAAGAGTGCGTGAATTTAAGGGGAATGAATAATATCCAATCGAAAGATTCGATGTTAGAAATATTTATGTACACGGACGCGGAAAGAAAATATGCAGCGAAAGCTGCCCGCGTTCGGCGCGGCAAGTAGGGGAAGATGGGACTTCCCTACTCGATTTAGTTGGCGGCTTCTGGGGCATTGACAGGAGTCGCTTCGTTTTCGCCATCTCCTGACAGCCATTTGTCGAGAATGTTTTCGTCATTTAATTCTTCATATACCGTGACATGATCGTTCTCCGGTATTTTTTCTCCTTTTAACAGATATCCAATGTATCGGATATACTCAATGGAATTTGAATAGCACTGATAAGCCGCAGTTGCATAATTTTCGTCAAAAGGTTCTGACTCATATGCTGTGTGATAGTAAGATACGGCAAGAGACATATCTGTGCTTGCTTGTCTGGCTAGATTTGATACACCTGCGTATTGCAAGGGTGTTTCTAGTTGCGAGAAGTTTGCAAACTGGTATTCCATGTCATCTAATATTTCCAAAAGTTCTGTTACAGATTCTTCTTGGCTGGCGTCAAGACTGTTTATTTTTTCGTCGGTATCTTTTATGTAATTTGCAAATTCGGACACAGAAGTTGAAAAAACTGCCAGTGCTTTCTCCTCGTCGCTCGACTTACCGCAGCCGGATAGACAGGCAGCGCCAGTCATTGCAGCGACGAAGAATATTATTTTCTTATCTGATAAAATGCGATTCATTTTTATGGTTTCCTTTTTAAACTTTCTTATCGATTTCCCACGCATCAAAGATCAAATAAATGATACTATGAATTGCATAGGAGCTGTAGAAAAGTAACTGATGCTACAAATCCTATGCATACTTTAGCATAATATGCTTATAAAATCAATGTGAAAATTAGTTACAATTCAGTCTCAGGACTTTGCATGTTACTTTTCACACCCGCA
>DEPD01000008.1:36563-36719 GCA_002358575.1 Lachnospiraceae bacterium UBA3401
TGCATCAATTGTTGCAATTCACACAAAATCATCATAAATGAATATGAAATCTGGCGTGAGTGTGAATTGTAACCTTTGCATTTACTGCAAAGTCCGTGAAATAATGTAATGGTTGAGATGCATCAAGCCACCACGAAGTGGTTTTGCATGGCTTGA
>DEPD01000007.1:0-58045 GCA_002358575.1 Lachnospiraceae bacterium UBA3401
CCTCAGATCTTTGCATTTACTGCAAAGTCCGTGAAATAACGTAGTGGTTGAGATGCATCAAGCCCCCACGAAGTGGTTTTGCATGGCTTGATGCTTGTAACAGGAAGCCGAGGGCTGAACTGTTACGAAAATTGTATCATTCTTTAAAATAAAGGTTTACTTAATTTGTAATTTTATGTATAATGAAATATGTTTTGCAGTAGTTTTATGATACGAGTGCAAAATAAATCACATTTGAAAGGATAAGAGTGAACAACATGATCGGTGCTGACGCAATCGTAAGATGTCTTGAAAAAGAGGGCGTTACCACAGTGTATGGCTATCCAGGAGTGGCGATTTGCCCATTTTACAACAGCATTCTCGATTCAGGAATCAGGACAATATTAGTTAGAACAGAACAGAATGCTGCGCACGCAGCAAGCG
This sequence comes from Lachnospiraceae bacterium UBA3401, assembly GCA_002358575.1. Lineage (GTDB taxonomy): Bacteria > Bacillota > Clostridia > Lachnospirales > Lachnospiraceae > COE1. The sequence continues at coordinate 424 of DEPD01000007.1, forward strand.
GAGAAGCCCGAGTCACCGGTAAAGTAGGAGTGTGTGCTGTGACAAGCGGACCAGGTGCAACGAATTTAATTACAGGTATCGCTACAGCCTTTGCAGATAGTATTCCCATTGTATGTATTACAGGACAGGTAAAAAGTGAACTGATTGGGAGCGATGTTTTTCAGGAAGCGGATATTACGGGGGCTGTTGAGTCTTTTGTAAAATATAGTTATTTGATAAAAAACGTAGAGGAGATACCTCGCGTATTTAAAGAAGCCTTTTATATTGCAAATTCTGGAAGAAAAGGTCCCGTATTGATTGATGTTCCAATCGATATTCAGAATGCAGCTATTAGAAATTTTAAATATCCAGAAGAAGTTAATATTCGTGCATATAAACCGACAATCAAAGGAAACATAGTGCAGATTAAGAAGGTGGTCAAGGAGCTGGAGAAGGCAAAGAGGCCAATTATCTGTGCGGGTGGAGGTGTCCATCTGAGTGAAGCGGTTCCCGCACTTCGTGAATTTGTTTATAAATATCGGATTCCCGTTGTGTCTACAATGATGGGGATTGGAGTTATCCCCACTGAAGACCCGATGTATTTTGGTATGGTTGGAAACAATGGAAAAGCATATGCAAATCGCGCGATGAACGAGTCTGACCTCTTGATTATGGTTGGCGCGCGCGTGGCGGATAGGGCTGTCAGCCAGCCAGATTTAATTACAACAAATAAGATTTTGGTACATATTGATGTGGACCCTGCAGAGATTGGTAAGAATGTTGGGCCTTCCATTCCGCTTGTAGGAGATGCAAAACATATCTTTGAAGATATTGCAAAAGAAGAATTTACATGTGAACATGAGGCGTGGATTCAGACACTGGAAGGCTATCGTGAGACAATGGTTCAAAAGCGCAATCCTAACCCTGCGTATGTTGACCCAGCAGCGTTTATCGCAATGCTTTCCAATGAGATGAAGGAAGATGCGGTCTATGTTGCTGATGTGGGGCAGAACCAGATTTGGAGCTGCAATTACCATATTGTGAAACAGGGACGTTTTCTCACTTCGGGCGGCATGGGAACAATGGGATATTCCATTCCTGCTGCTATGGGTGTGAAGCGCGGTGATATGAGTAGACAAGTTGTGGCAGTTTGCGGTGATGGCTCATTTCAGATGTCAATGATGGAGCTTGCGACAATCATGCAACATCATATTCCGGTAAAGATTATTGTTCTTAAAAATAATTATCTTGGTATGGTACGTGAATTTCAGCATTATACTTACAAGGATAATTATTCTGTTGTAGATATCAAAGATGGTACGCCGAATCTGGAAAAGCTTGCATCAGCATATGATATTCCGTTTATTCGGGTGGAAAATATGTCTCATGCGCAGGAGAAGTTAAAGGAGTTTTTGGCGCAGGACAATACCATGCTTATGGAGTGTCTCGTAGATCCGTTGGATTTGGTAAAATGAGGAGGTTCTAGCTTATATGAAAAAAATATATTCTGTATTGGTAGAAAATAGGGCCGGCGTACTTTGTAAGGTTTCCGGTTTGTTCTCAAGAAGATGCTTCAATATCGATAGTCTGGCAGTTGGTGAGACAGATGACCCAGCGGTTTCCTGCATGACAATTGTAAGTTCTGGAAATCAGCGAACAATTGAGCAGATTGAAAAGCAGCTCAATAAAAAGTTGGATGTCATCAAGGTAAAGACTTTTGATGAAAAGGATAGCATTAGCAGAGAACTTATGTTGATTAAGGTAAAATACAACCGTGGAACTCGGCGTGATATTATGGAGATTTGCGAGATTATGAAGGCGGATATTGTTGATATGTCCAACAACAATATGATTATACAAATCTGTGACATGCCGGAGCGCATTAAGGTTATGCTGGATATGTTAAAGTCCATCAGCATTGTAGAAGTGGCGCGAACAGGGACTTTAGCTTTGCCTAAATGTATTGACAATTAATAGTAGACTTGCTACAATAATTTTTGGTTATTTTATGATTTACATATAAAGGGAGTGTATCTTTATGCAGAATAGAGTATTTCAGCTTTTGGTCGATAACAATTCCGGTGTGTTAAGCCGTATCTCTGGTTTGTTTTCCAGACGTGGCTACAATATTGAAAGTATTACGGCAGGTGTCACCGCAGACTCGCGCTACAGCCGTATAACCATAGTAACTTCGGGAGAAGAGGAGATTCTTGACCAGATTGAAAAACAAGTTGCGAAACTGATTGATGTCAAAGATATTCGAGAGTTAAAACCGGAGAAAAGTGTTTACAGAGAACTTTGTCTGATCAAGGTAAGATCGACTCCTGAGAAACGTCAAGGGGTTATCTCCGTGGCGGATATCTTCCGCGCGAAGATTGTTGATGTTAATGTGGACAGTTTGATCGTGGAACTTACAGGCAGCCAGTCCAAGATAGAAGCGTTTATCGGACTTCTTAAGGATTATGAGATTCTTGAGATTGCGAGAACCGGTATCGCGGGGCTTGGACGGGGCACAGAAGATTTGGTAAATCTTGAGTAGCATATTCGCGCTACTTTCATGTGCGTGTGTATAAATATACTTTTTAGGAGGAGTAAAAATGTCAGAAGCTAAGATTTATTATCAGGAGGATTGCAACCTCTCTTTGTTGGAAGGCAAGACAATTGCAGTGATTGGTTATGGAAGTCAGGGACATGCCCATGCGCTGAATGCGAAGGAGTCTGGATGCAATGTTATCATCGGTCTCTATGAAGGCAGCAAGTCTTGGGATAAGGCTGTAAAGCAAGGATTTGAAGTGTATACGGCAGCAGAGGCAGCAAAGAAAGCAGATATCATTATGATACTGATTAATGATGAGCTGCAAGCAGACATGTATAAGAAGGATATTGAGCCTAATCTGGAAGCGGGAAATATGTTGATGTTTGCGCATGGGTTTAATATTCATTTTGGATGCATTAAGCCTCCTGCCGATGTTGACGTTACAATGATTGCGCCAAAAGGACCAGGACATACAGTGCGTTCTGAGTATCAGGCTGGAAAGGGTGTTCCTTGTCTGGTTGCTGTAGAGCAGAATGCTACTGGAAAGGCACTTGAGCTTGCGCTTGCCTATGCACTTGCAATCGGCGGTGCGAGAGCTGGTGTTCTTGAGACTACTTTCCGCACAGAGACAGAAACTGATTTATTTGGTGAGCAGGCTGTTCTCTGCGGTGGTGTATGTGCATTGATGCAGGCTGGTTTTGAGACTCTTGTAGAAGCTGGATATGATCCGAGAAATGCTTATTTTGAGTGCATTCATGAGATGAAACTGATTGTGGATTTGATTTATCAGTCTGGTTTTGCGGGAATGCGGTACTCTATCTCCAACACAGCAGAGTATGGTGATTATATTACTGGACCAAAGCTGATTACAGAGGAGACAAAGAAGACAATGAAGAAGATTCTCTCCGATATTCAAGATGGTTCTTTTGCAAAAGAGTTCCTTTTGGATATGTCTCCAGCAGGACGTCAGGTACATTTTAAAGCAATGCGCAAACTTGCAGCAGAGCACCCTTCAGAGAAGATTGGAGAAGAAATCAGAAAGCTTTATAGCTGGAACAATGAAGAGGACAAATTTATAAACAATTAGTCAAAGAATACAGGAAGGGAGAAAGAGAAAACATACGTTTCTTTTTCTCCTTTCTTTTTTGGACAGGTTGTGTTATAATAGTTAGAGTAAGCGCAAATTATATTTGCGTTTGGGGTGGAAATATGTATGCATATATGAAAGGTGAGATCGTTGATATTACCGACGATAACTTGGTATTAGAGTGTAATAATATTGGCTATAATATTAGGATACCACTCAGTGTGGCACAGCGCCTGCCAGGGGTTGGGGCCACAATAAAAATATATACTTATACGAGTGTGCGGGAGGATGCATTTCATCTATTTGGCTTTCTGTCAAAAGATGATTTGGAAATCTATAAGAAATTGATTGCTGTCAATGGGATAGGTCCAAAAGGGGCATTGAGTATTTTGTCTGCGATGAGCGCAGAGGATCTTCGGTTTGCCATTCTTTCAGGAGATTCCAAGGCAATTTCTAAGGCGCCCGGAATTGGGAATAAATCTGCTGAGAGAATTATTCTTGAGCTAAAAGATAAAGTGCAGCTTATCTATGCAGATTCGGCAGGGCAGGTATCTGCGGGGGATATACAGTCAGATTCCAGCGCGAAGAATGAGGCAGCAGAGGCGTTGGTTTCATTAGGCTATACGCCTGCGGAAGCATTCAAAGCGGTCAATCAAATAACGATTACAGAGGAAATGGATTCAGGAGCAGTGCTAAAACAAGCCCTGAAAATTATCAGTACATTTTAAAATGTTTGGAGGGTTCATATGGCAGCCAGAGTGATTGAGACAAAGCTTTTGGACGAGGATATTAAAATTGAAGGAAGTCTGCGTCCGCAGTATCTAAAAGAGTATATCGGTCAAAAAAAGGCAAAGGAAATTTTAAAGATTTATATTGAGGCTGCAAGACAGCGGAGCGATTCTCTGGATCATGTGCTTTTTTATGGACCTCCTGGTCTTGGAAAGACAACGCTTGCGGGCATTATTGCAAATGAGATGGGAGTTAACATTAAAGTGACCAGTGGACCTGCTATCGAAAAGCCTGGAGATATGGCATCGATATTAAATGCACTTCAAGAAGGGGATATCTTATTTATTGATGAAATTCACCGGCTAAATAGACAGGTGGAGGAAGTATTATATCCTGCTATGGAAGATTTTGTGATTGATATTATGATAGGAAAAGGAACTTCTGCAAGGTCTGTTCGGCTTGATTTGCCGCGTTTTACATTAATTGGTGCTACTACTAGAGCCGGACTTTTGACAGCGCCTTTGCGGGACAGATTTGGTGTGATTCAGCATCTGGAATTTTATTCTGTTGAAGAATTAAAGTTGATTATTCAGCATTCTGCGCGTATTTTGAATGTGCAGATTGATGAGCAGGGCGCGCTGGAGCTTGCGAGAAGAAGTCGTGGGACACCGCGCCTTGCAAATCGTATGCTGCGGAGAGTCAGAGACTTTGCGCAGGTAAAATATGATGGTCGAATAACGCTACAAGCCGCAAATACAGCGCTTGACATGTTAGACGTGGACAAACTTGGATTGGACCAAACAGACAGATTAATCTTAATGACAATGATTGACCGATTTGGTGGCGGGCCAGTCGGTTTAGATACATTATCTGCCGCGATTGGTGAGGATAGTGGCACTATCGAGGAGGTGTATGAGCCATATCTAATAAAAAATGGCTTTATAACACGCACCCCGCGCGGAAGAGTGGTATCGGAGTTTACATATCGTCATTTTGGACTTGAAATGCCGGAATAATCTGATATAATTTATAATCATAGTTAAGGATCTGTAGAAAAATAACTGACGTATCTTGACTTGTCTATCTCTCCGATTATGTATGCCAAAAATCCTCGCCGTAGCTCGCTACGACTATGTTTTTTGACATATATTCTCGAAGAAATATCCTGCACAACTTGCATTCGTTATTTTCCTACAGCTCCTAAGGGTGTTTTTCATCTTGAAACATATACGGAGAAAGGGGCAAGATTATGTCTGCCAGAACAGATACAGAGGTTATTATCGGAGGAAAGGTACTGACGGTCAGCGGCAATGAAAGCGCCGAGTATTTACAGAAGGTTGCATCTTATATTAACAATAAGGTGAATGAGTACGCAAAACTGGACAGTTATAAGAGACAATCTGTTGAAAAGCAGAATATGCTTGTCCAACTAAATATTGCTGATGATTATTTTAAGGCAAAGAAACAGATTGACCTTTTAGAACAGGATTTAAAAGCGAAAGATAATGAGCTCTATGATCTGAAGCATGAATTGATTGCGACACAGATCAAACTTGACAATGTGTCAAAGACTCTGAAAGAAGCAAATGAAACATTAAATGAAAATTCCAAACAGATCATTCGCCTTGAGACAGAGCTTAAAGAATACAAGAAATAAGATTGAGCAATCGGGCAGTGCGGTATGGTCTGATTGCTCATATTTGATAAGGAACTGAATATCATGCGACACCTGCAATGCATGGACCATTTCAGGTCGCATGGCCATCTTGCTACGAAAGTGACCTTTACTTTCATAACAACTGTTCTGAAAAAGGATGACATTATGAGCGTTAAAAAAGTGGAATTGTTGGCGCCAGCAGGGGATTTTGCCTGTTTCCGGGCAGCAGTGAACGCCGGCGCTGACGCAGTGTATCTTGGCGGTGGACAATATGGTGCGCGCGCTTATGCGACTAATTTTACAGCGGAAGAACTTCAGAAAGCACTGCGAATTGCCCATCTTTTTGGCAGAAAGATTTATCTGACAGTCAATACACTGGTAAAGGAGCAGGAGTTTGCGAATCTTATCCCATATATACAACCTTTGTATGAGACTGGTCTAGACGGTGTTATTATTCAGGATATGGGGGTGCTGCAGTGTCTTCGTGAAAATTTCCCCGAACTGGAGTTGCATGCAAGTACACAGATGACAGTCACTGGAATTTATGGTGCTGCATATCTGAAAAAACTTGGAGTGTGTCGTGTTGTGCCGGCAAGGGAACTTTCTCTTGACGAAATTCAAGATATCAAAGAAGAGACAGGCTTGGAAGTGGAATGCTTTGTGCACGGTGCGATGTGTTATGCCTATTCTGGGCAGTGCTTGTTTAGTTCGATTCTAGGTGGTAGGAGTGGAAATCGTGGGCGCTGTGCAGGACCGTGCCGTTTGCCATATATGGACGGCAGCGGAAAGAAACTGTATCCGCTCAGTTTAAAGGATATGTACACGTTGCCAATGTTGCCAGCGCTGATACAGGCAGGAGTGGATTCTTTTAAGATTGAAGGACGCATGAAAAGCCCAGAATATGTTGCCGGTGTGACAGCTATTTATAGAAAATATCTGGATTTGTATTTGGAAAATCCAGATAGACCATATAAAGTATCTACAAAAGATGAGCAGAGTATACGCGGATTGTATATCCGCTCAGACACTTGTGAAGGATATTATCAGAGACACAATGACAAGTCTATGGTCACGTTGAAAGAACCAGGATATTCGGGCAGTGCGCAAGAGATTCTTGATACTGTTCGAGAGAAATATATTTCCAAAGATATACTGCTGCCAATCACTGGAACTGTAAAAATTCGTGCGGGAGAACCGGCGGAATTGACCTTTTCGCAGGCGGAGATATCTGTGACAGTGAAAGGGGATTTGGTCAGTCCTGCGCTTAACAGACCACTCACAAAGGAGGATATTTTACAAAAAATTGGCAAGTTGGGGGACACTTTCTTCACGCTTACAAAACTTACAATTAACACAGATAACGCTTCTTTTTTACCGATTAAGGCACTCAACGAACTTCGGCGGGCAGCATGTTTTGAATTGGAGAGTCAGTGCTGCGATAGGTTTAAATTGACAGTCAAAAAGAGACAGTACCGTCCAGAGGTGTTGCACTGCAGAGTGAATGATTGTGAGCGGGAAACGAATGTTTTGTGCGTGCTTGTCGTGACAGCAGAACAGCTTTTAACAGCGAACAGTTTTTCTGAAATACGTAGAATTTATGTGGACGCGGATTTGCTGCTAAAAGGAAATTTGCAAGAAAACTGTTTATTGCCTGAAAAGGAATACATTCTTGTTTTGCCCTATATATTTCGCAAGCAGTCTTATTCTTATATAACGCGATACAAAGAATTAATTGCAAGTGGTTCTTTTGGTGGTGTGATGGTTAGAAATTTTGAGGAGCTTGAATGGCTCAATACAATAGGGTACGCGGGAGAGGTCTATTCTGATTATACTTTGTATGTGTGGAATAATGCTGCACTTGGATTTTTATCAGAGCAGTGCGCACAAGTTACACTTCCTTTGGAATTGAATCAGAAGGAGTTGGAGAATCTTACCGCGAGCAGCAGTGTTGCGCTTGTTTTATATGGTTTTCTGCCATTGATGTTTTCTGCAAATTGTGTGAAGAAAACCTTGGAACTCTGTATAAAGAAGGCCACAGATACAGATAATAGATATCATTTGACGGACCGATATCAGAATGATATTACAATCGTACAAAATTGTATACACTGTTATAATATTCTTTATAATACGGTGCCTTTGTCGCTTCACAAACAGCTTGCGCATATTTTGCAAAAGAACTATCAGGTATTGCGACTGGATTTTTCTATTGAAGATAAGCGACAGACAAGCGCAGTGATTGCGTACTATTTAAGTCAAATAACCTGTCCGAACACAGATAGAACAGCAAAATTTCCGCTGGGGGAATTTACAAATGGACATTATAAACGTGGAGTAGAATAATATGCTGAGAGCGGTGATCGAATTATCAAAATATATCCTGGCTGCAAATGTGGTGCTGTATACAGTTACCAGCTATATTATCCTTTGGCGTGATGACAGGGAACGCAGGGACTTTGTTTTTGTTTTGCAGTACATTATGATTTTTATCAACCACACAATAGGAAGTCTTGTCTTACTTTCGTCAAGAAAAGATTTTACATATCTTTTTTTGCCTTTATTTCAGATAATTATTGTGTTTGCATTTTTGGTTTTAATGCGCGTGATTTATCCAAAGGCAGACAGACTGATACAGAATCATATAGCACTCCTTTTGTCTGTTAGCTTTGTGATTTTAACACGGTTGTCTCTCACACGTTCTATCCGACAGCTTACAATTGTGTCAGTGTCTCTTGTGGTGGCGCTAATCATTCCGGCTTTTATGAAGTATTTTCCGATGATAAAGCGTTTTGAATTTTTATTTGAATTTCTTTTTGCAGCGGTTGGCATTGTGACATTGGGGATTGTGTTAATTAGAGGAAGCATAACAAATGGTTCTAAGTTGTCGTTTTCTGTTTTGGGATTATCGTTTCAGCCGTCGGAGTTTGTCAAGATTATCTATGTGATGTTTGTCGCGTCAATCCTGTCAAGAGCAAAACACTTTGGTCATATTTTGATCTCCGCTGTATTGGCAGGAATCCATGTTTTGATTCTGACAGCGTCCAAAGACCTTGGCGGTGCTTTGATTTACTTTATCACTTATATTGTATTGCTGTATGTGTCCACGCATAAATTAAGATATTTGGCAGCAGGATTTCTGGGAGGAGCTGTTGCGGCATATGTATCTTATTTAATGTTTTCGCATGTGCGCGTGCGCGTTGCGGCATGGCTGGACCCATGGACGGATATCAATGCCACTGGCTACCAGATTGCACAGTCTTTGTTTGGCATTGGAACTGGTGGCTGGTTTGGTATGGGAATTGATGCTGGGACCCCTAGTTCAATTCCTTATGTGGAACAGGATTTTATCTTTTCAGCTATCTGTGAAGAATTGGGTGTTATATTTGGTATTTGTTTAATTGCGGTTTGTGTCAATTTGTTTTTGGAGATTGTCCGCATCGCACATTTTTGTCGCATGGTTTTTGCAAAGTATACAGTGTATGGGCTTGGCTTAATTTATGCAATACAATTGTTTCTTACAATTGGCGGGAACAGTAAATTTATACCGCTTACAGGTGTGACACTGCCATTGATTAGTTATGGTGGAAGTTCTGTGTTGGCGACATTAATGATGTTTTCCGTAATACAGGGACTTTACATCAACCAAGCGTTGTATGATGAGCAGAAATATGGTAATGTGGAGGGAGCTAGCGATACAGACAGTGGGAAGGCTTTGCGGTTCCCCCAATTTTATATGAATCTTGCAGCGGGAGCTTTTGCCGGACTTTTTGTGGCGATTAGCGGTTATCTGATTCATTATGTGCATTTTGACAGCCCGCAGGTTATCAATAATGTTTACAATACGAAACGGCAGGATCTTTTGGCGGCGCAGACTATACGCGGAGATATTTTATCCGCGGACGGGCAAGTGCTGGCGACAACGGATATTGATACAGATAAACGTCGTTATCCTTTTGATGAAATTTTCGCACATGCAATAGGATATGCATCGAATGGACGAATGGGCATAGAACAAAGTGCTAATATGTTTCTTGTCTCTTCTAATGTTCCACTCAATGACAAACTTCAGAATGACTTGGCAGGCGAGAAACATATGGGAAATACCGTTGTGACCACATTTGATGCAAAATTGCAGAAAATTGCATATGAGGCTTTAGGATTGTATGATGGGGCGGTGGTAATCACAGAGCCAGCAACAGGAAAAATTCTTGCAATGGTATCCAAACCTGATTTCGACCCCAACACAATCAAAGAGATTTGGGACGATATTATTGAGGATACAACAAGTTCTGTACTGCTAAATAGAGTTACACAGGGCGTGTATCCGCCAGGGTCAACATTTAAGATTCTTACCGTTTTAGAGTATATTCGAGAGAATCCTGATACCTATGAAGATTATCAGTTTCAGTGTACAGGAAAGTTTACAAAAGAGAATTATACAATTCGCTGTTTTCATAATACCAATCATGGAACGGTTGATTTAAAAAAGGCGTTTGCAAAGTCCTGTAATTCTGCTTTTGCTAACATTGGATTGGAGATTGACCGAAAAAAATTTAATCGGACACTTTATAGTTTGTATTTCAACAGAGATCTTCCTGTGGATTTTCCTGCAAAGAGCAGCAATATTTCCGATAAGATTACGGAGAATGATGGTGTGATGTTACAGACGGCCATTGGCCAGGGTACGTCACAGATCACACCGCTTCTGATGGCTATGGTCACTGCGGCAATTGCAAACAACGGAGAAATGATGACGCCATATATGATAGACCATATTGAAACTGCGGATGGAACTGTGATCAAACAATATGCACCAAAATCATTGGGGCAGCAGATTACCCAGCAGGAAGCGGCAGCGTTGCAGGAGATGATGACCGCAGTTGTCGCTGAGGGGACGGGGACACGTCTTGAAAGTCAACTGTTTGGTGCGGCGGGAAAGACGGGTTCTGCGGAATATAATAAGGAGTCTGATTCCCATGCATGGTTTACAGGGTACACTTACAATACCGAGCAACCACTTCAGATTACAGTTATTATGGAAGGTGCCGGTTCTGGTGGAGAGTATGCTGTTCCTGTGGCGAGAAGGATTCTGGAACAATACTACAAAGAAAAATGATATTTTTTCGTTATAGTTTTTAATAAAAATTTCAATAATTCTTTGTAATTTTTTGTAAAAAGGTGTATATTAGAATGTAGGTATAATTTGTGCAATGACAAATTAAGTATGATTATAGAAAGGAGCCGAAAAATGATCAACCGCTTATTTGGAAACTATTTGGTAAACAAACAAATGATAACACAGGAACAGCTTGACGAATTGCTTCCTGTCCAAAAAGATTTTAAGGCTGAGGTGGAGACCATAGCAGTAATTAATAAAGTTCTCACAGCTGCTGCTACGCGGGAACTTCTGGAGCGGATAGATAAAAATAATGAGCGTTTTGGTGAGACTGCTGTGGAGGCTGGATATATCACAGATGATAAATTAGATGAGATATTGTCTTATCAGTCTAATACGTTTATGAGGTTTGTACAGAGTCTACTGGATAAAGAACTGCTTAGCCTAGAACAGATTAACCCATGTTTGAATGAATTACAGCAACTTGGAGGATACAGTGATACTGTTATGAGTGCATTAATTCATGACGATCTAGAACAATGTGTCGATGCATTTGTTCCGCTAAAATCTAAGCGCCTAAAAGAGTATATTCTCACTTTTGTTCAGACAGTTCGTCGATTGATAGACAGCGATATGTATCTGGAAAAGGCATACACAGCAAGTTCACTACAGCTTGACAAATATGCATGTCAGATGATTGTGGGTGATATGCATATGAAAGTTTACATAAGTGCACCTGATGATGGTTTGCTTGCCATTGCCAACTACTTTACAGAAGATACTTACAGTACAGTAGATGAAGATGCATTGGATAATGTGGGAGAGTTTATTAACTGTGTAAATGGTCTGTTTGCTACAGATTTGAGTTATGATGATTTCTCGATTGATATGAATTCACCGGAATATTCTGTAGAAGGACCTTTTGTCAGCAATGAGAAGTTATATATTGTTCCTGTTCATGCCAATGGATATTATTTTAAGGCAGTTTTAGAAGTATATGAATAAGAATATGCAGATTGAAATTTTTAGAGGATAAGGAGAGTTAAATATGAGTACTGTTTTAATAGTAGATGATTCTAAAACATCCAGGTATATGCTTCGACATATTCTTGTAGAAAATGGTTATGAAGTGCTTGATGAAGCAGAGAACGGACAGGAAGGATACGAAAAGTACTGTGAGCTGAACCCAGATTTCGTGACGCTTGATATTACTATGCCCGTGATGGATGGATTAGAGACGCTTGTCAAAATTAAAGAGTATGATGAGGATGCTAAGATTATCATGGTGACGGCTTCAGGACAGAAAAATAAAATGTTGGATGCGATTAAGTTGGGCGCTGCGGATTTTGTGACAAAGCCTTATGAGACAAGTCAGATTATAAGTATTATGGACAGCATGAAAGATTTTTAGATAGGTACCCTACAGGAGGAAAAATATGATACAAGCTACTAGCTGTGGCGGCGTAGTCATTTTCAGGGGGAAAATTTTACTTTTGTACAAAAATTTCAAAAACAGGTATGAGGGATGGGTCTTGCCAAAAGGAACCGTTGAGATGGGGGAAAAACATGTTGAGACTGCCCTGCGTGAAGTGTTTGAAGAGTCAGGCGTGAAGGCTACTGTCATGAAATATATCGGAAAAAGTGAATATACCTTTAATGTGCCTCAGGATATTGTGGAGAAGGAAGTCCACTGGTATCTGATGATGGCGGATAATTATTACAGTAAGCCACAACGGGAAGAATTTTTTGTTGATTCGGGGTATTACAAATATCATGAGGCCTATCACCTGCTGAAATTTTCTAACGAAAAACAGATTTTGGAGCAGGCGTATCAGGAATATCTGGATCTTCGGAAGAACAAACAATGGATAAAACTTCGTTAAAACAACCAAAAAGAAGGTCAGTTCTGACCTTTTTTTGATTTGTAAAATCTTGGATGATATGATAAAATAGTTTTATTGGATTATCTGATAGATTCCGAGAGGCTATTCTAAAATATAGGAGCAAAAAAGAATGGTGCGTTTTAGTAAAAGATTGTATATTAGCCCATCATTAGATAAAAAACGCAGGAAGATAATGTGGAAACTGCGTACAGGAAGACCACAACCCTGTGTATACATTATTGCACTTGCAAAAAATAGGGATTTACTGGAAATTTATCACAGTGGTATACTCAAACAGAAATACTATAAGAAAAAGGCAAATGCTCCCTATATTGTCGGTATCGCTGCAGGATACAGCGGAGCAGTTGATTTGGTGATAGACATGGTTGAGGATGTCTATCAGGAAAATGGAACATACAACGTAAAGTTACTTTTCAATCATTAAGGGGAGCTTATGGCATCGATACTTTTCACTGTACTGAAGATAGTAGGAATTGCGTTTCTTGTTATTCTCGGACTTGTTATTCTCATATCGCTGTTGGTTATGTTTGTGCCAGTGCGTTATCGCGGAAATGGTAGTTACTATGACAGCGCGTTTTCTACAAAATTAAATTTTTCCTGGCTTTGCCATATGGTATCAGTATGGGGTGTGTTTCAGAAAGGACAGGAACAGGAATTTCATATTTATCTAAAAGTTTTTGGCATTACGATTTATGATAATCTGGGAAAAACGAACAAAAAAAGGAAGCATAAAAAAATAAAATCCACAAAAACTAAATTAGAACACAGCAGTGAAATTCAGGCGGCAGCGACACAAGATACGATTTCTGATCAAACTGCTGTGGAAGAGGAAGAACCACTTGAAGAGGAAGCGTATTCGGATATTGAAGATATCGCGCTTGAAGAGTCTGATATACCAGAGGAAAAGCAAACAATTCTGCAAAAAATTAAGCGATTTTTTATTAAGTTTGTAAAATTTTTTAAAAATATAAAGTTCACATTCAACAAAGTTTGTGATACAATGGTTAAGATAAAGGATAACATAAAATATTATCTTGAAGTGCTGCAGCTTGAGAGCACAAAATTGGCATTTGCGACATGCCAAAAACAGCTTGGTTACGTTCTGCGAAAATTGTCTCCGCGCAATTTCCAGGTAAATTTGCATTTGGGATTTGACGACCCCGCAGTGATGGGAGAAGTGCTCGCAATTTGGGGAATGCTCTACCCGATTCATATGGGAAATATAGATATACAGCCGGAGTTTGACAGGGTTGTTATGGAAGGGGACTTTTCTTTTCGAGGATATATCAGTGCGTTTGTGTTTGTGAAAACCGCCTGCATTCTGTTTTTTAACAGAAATATTAAGTGTTTGATTAAGCAGCTAAAGCGTGAGGAAGCCTGATGGATAAATTAATTTTGGAGGTATAGAATGTCTGATAACAGTTTTAATGAAGTAGTAAATTCTATGATGCAGGGAATGGAGAGTTTTCTCTCTTCCAAAACCGTAGTCGGTGAGCCGACGCAGGCAGGAGATACAACGATCATTCCATTGGTTGACGTGGCATTTGGTGTCGGTGCAGGTTCTGCTTCTCAGGAAAAGAAAAGTGGCGGCGCGGGAGGAATGACAGGAAAAATGTCTCCGAGTGCAGTGCTTGTGATTAAGAATGGGCAGGTAAGACTTGTCAATATTAAAAATCAGGATACAGTGACAAAGATTATTGACATGGTTCCAGATTTGATTGATCGCTTTACGACAAAAAAGGAAGAGATGCCGAGTGATGACGAGGTGATCAACACCGCATTTCCAGAGTACGACTATGAAGAATAGACGGCTCTAAGGAACTGTTCAGAAATAAATTAAGCGCGCGGCGCATATAATAAAGAAAGATGTGCCGAGGTGCAAGATGTATGTGTAAGTTGGTAGGTTATACTTTGTTTTGGATTGCAATCGGCATGCTTTTTATGCTTGTTATCGGAAGCACTTGGATTGGATTAATTTTGATTGCATTTTTTATTATTTTGGGGTATTATCTATTTGATTGTAAATAAAACAAAAAGGGAGTAGAAATATGTTGGATTTTGATGAGGCGCTTATGGCGGCTGAAGATCCAGACGACATTAAGAAAATGAAAGCCTGGATGTTTCAGGAGCAGGTCAGAATTCAGTCAAAGAGAGATGAACTGCATGAACTCAGCCGTGAACTACAGGATTTAAAGCGAAAACTTGAGTGGGAAAAAAATATTTTGGACATGCGTGAGAAGACGATTCAAAAGCGGTATGATGACAATGAAATTTTTATCGCAAAGAAACAGAAAATTATTGAGAATGCTTATCAACAATTGGCAATTGACCGGAAGGCATTAGAGTGCGAACGTTTGAATTTTGAACATGAGAAGAACAAATACAGGCGACAGAGAATGTCTAGTGCGAAGTCAGCGCATGCGCAGTATGAGTCAGGGACTTATGAGAGTACAAGCTTTTTTCGGGGGGTGGACAATGATATGGCTCTGCGCAAACGTTATAAAGAATTGTTAAAGATTTTTCACCCAGATAACAAATGTGGTGATACGAAGACACTGCTTTTAATTCAGACAGAATATGAAAGTTTAAAGAGTCGGTACTATGAAAGTTAAACAGTACCGACTCTTCTTGTGCACACAAGCGTGCAAATGAAATATGTCAGCAAAGCTGACGGACGCTCGTGTACAACAAATAGGGAAAGATAAATCTTCCCCCATTTGGTAATATAACTATGATTTTAATTATGCTCTTTCAATCGCTCCAGAACGCAGACATCTTGTACATACATGCATTCTCTTAGCAGCTCCGTTTATTTTGCATTTTACTCTCTTTACATTGGAATTCCAAATTGCATTGGATCTTCTATGAGAATGGCTTACGTTGTTACCGAAATGAACGCCTTTGCCACAAATATCACATTTTGCCATCGTTAGCACCTCCTCGACTAAACTAAGTCATTCGACTCACAACATTTGTATCTTATCAAAAAAAGAGGTATTTGGCAAGCTCTTTTTCATAAAAAATGTAATTTTTTTGTAAACATTGAAATCTATAAAAATATATGTTTCTTTTTTTCCAAAAAACGGTTATAATAATAACATTAATGCTTTTTATTTATGCGCAGTTGCGCGGCGAGTAGAGAAAGACTTTTCTACTCAATAATGGAATAATAGAAGGAGGATTTCTATGAAAGGATCAATGAATACCCATATGGGGAATATCTATATCGATCCTGAAGTTATTGCCCAGTACGCGGGAAGTGTAGCGGTAGAGTGCTTTGGAATTGTTGGTATGGCTTCAGTGAATGTGAAGGATGGATTGGTAAAGCTTTTGATGAAGGAAAGTATTACGCATGGAATATCAGTAAATATTGTCAATAATAAATTGCTTCTTAATTTTCACGTTATTGTTGCGTATGGTATTAGTATTATTACTGTGTGTGACAATTTGATTAATAATGTAAAGTACAAGGTTGAAAATTTCACAGGTCTCGAAATCGAAAACATCAACATCTTTGTTGAGGGCGTTCGAGTGATTGATTAAGGAGGATTTCTGAAGTGGGATTAAATGTAATCGATGCGAAAGTGTTATCAAAGATGTTTCTTGCCGGAGCAAAAAATCTGGAACATAAAAAAGAGTGGATCAATGAATTGAATGTTTTTCCTGTTCCAGACGGCGATACCGGCACCAATATGTCGATGACAATCATGTCTGCTGCCAAGGAAGTAGCAGCTATCGCAGAACCGAATATGGTTTCTCTGGCAAAAGCAATCTCGTCAGGTTCTCTAAGGGGCGCGCGGGGAAACTCTGGTGTCATATTGTCACAGCTTTTCAGAGGGTTTACAAAAGTTATTCGGGAGTATGATGAGATCAATGTGGCGATTCTTGCCTCCGCCTGTGAAAAAGCAGTTGAGACCGCATACAAGGCGGTTATGAAACCAAAGGAAGGAACAATTCTGACGGTTGCAAAGGGCGCGGCGAAGCGTGCAAACGACCTTGCAATGGCAGGGGAAAAGGATTTAGAGGTATTTATTGGCGAAATCATCAAGGAGGCAGACGCAGTGCTCGCGCGGACGCCGGAGATGCTTCCTGTGTTGAAACAGGCAGGTGTAGTTGACTCCGGCGGTCAGGGATTAGTGGAGGTGCTAAAAGGCGCTTATGATGCATTCCTTGGCAAGGAGATAGACCTGTCACTGGATATTTCTGGCAAAGCAGAATCCGATGCAAAAGGGACTCTTCAGGGCACGATGCCCTCTACAATTGAGGCGCAGGCAAATGCAGAGATTAAGTTTTGCTATTGCACACAATTTTTGATTATGCTGAACAAACCGTTTAATATCAAACAGGAGATGGATTTTAAAGAGTATCTATCTTCAATCGGTGATTCTATTGTGGTTGTGGCAGATGATGAGATTGTCAAAGTGCATGTGCATACAAATGACCCCGGACTTGCAATGCAGAAGGCACTTCGATATGGTTCTCTCACGACAATTATTATCGAAAATATGCGCCTTGAACGCGATGAAAAGGTTTCCGATATGATGGAAAAACAGATGCAGAGCGCAGTGCTTCCAGAGAAGAGTGCACCAGTTCCACAGGATAATGCAATGGTTGGTCATAAGGACACCGGATTTATAGCGGTTTCGATTGGGGAGGGAATGAATGAGATTTTCCGATCATTGGGAGTGGATTCTATCATTGAGGGCGGTCAGACAATGAATCCTAGCACGGAGGATATGCTTAACGCGATTGAAAAGCTTGACGCAGACAATATTTTCATTTTCCCTAACAATAAAAATATCATTCTCGCAGCGAATCAGGCAAAACAGTTGACAAGTGATAAAAATATTATTGTGATTCCGACAAAGACAGTGCCCCAAGGCATCACAGCTATTATCAATTATGTGCCAGACATTTCCGTGGAGGAAAATGAGGCTGTTATGAAGGAAGAGGTGCAGCATGTCGCAACTGGTCAGGTAACCTATGCAGTGCGGGATACTATGATTGATGACAAGGAAATTCATCAGGGCGACTTTATGGGAATTGGCGATAAAGGCATTTTGGCAGTCGGTACAGATTTGCAGGAGGTAGCGTTCAATATGATTCGGGAAATGATGTCGGACGAGTATGAGCTGATAAGCATTTATTATGGCGATATCATTCAGGAAGAGCAGGCTCAAAAACTTGCCGATGTGGTTCGTGCAGAGTTTGGAAGCTGTGATGTAGAACTTCAGTTTGGAGGCCAGCCGATTTATTCCTACATTGTCTCTGCGGAGTGATGTTATGATGCATTTGAATGATCCGATCACAGAGCTAAAAGGCATCGGTGAAAAGACAGCAACGCTATATCACAAATTAAATATTTTTACAGTGGAGGATCTGATAAAACATTATCCTAGAGATTATGAGGAATGGCGTGATATTGTAAAGATAGGGGAGTTGAGAGTAAATCAGGTGTATGCAGTGCGCGCTATGGTTATCAATGCTCCCCAGACCATACATATAAGGAAAAATATGTCCGTCACGACTGTGCGAATTAAAGATGAGAGTGGTGCATGTGATATTATTTATTTTAATATGCCTTATATAAAAAATAGTCTACAGGTTGGAAAACAATACATTTTTCGCGGGCGCATTGTGTTAAAAAATAACCGGATTGCGTTCGATCAACCAAAGATTGTGAGTCCTCAAGAATTTGCACAAAATGTGCATCGGCTTACTCCAGTTTATCCGGCCACAAAGGGACTTAGTATCGCTGCAATCACAAAGACAATGCATATGGCACTTGACTGTCTGAATTGGGGACAGGATTACTTGCCTGTGTCTGTGCGTCAACAGTATGGATTGCCTGATTTCAAGGCGGCTGTGACTGGAATCCATTTTCCAGAAGATTATAAAATATTCACTGCTGCCAGAAAACGCCTTGTGTTTGAGGAGTTTTTGTTCTTTATTGTATCTGTTATGTTTTTAAAGGATTTGAACGCACAGGAAATCAATGATGCGCCAATGGTGTGTGTTGATGCTTGTCAGGATTTAATCAACAGACTTCCCTATGAACTTACAGGTGCGCAGAAACAGGTTTGGAAACAGATTGAACAGGATATGTGTTCGACCCATATAATGAATCGGCTGGTTCAGGGTGATGTAGGTTCTGGAAAGACAATTGTTGCAGTTTTGGCAATACTTTTGTGTGTGATGAATCATCACCAGGCAGCGTTTATGGCACCAACAGAAGTGCTTGCCAAACAGCATTATGCGTCTATTATGGAATTGGTGCAAAATTATCAGTTGCCGTTAAAACCAGTACTTCTGACAGGTGCCCTGACAGCAAAAGAGAAGCGAAGAGCTAAGGAAAGTATTGTTCTAGGCACTGGCAATGTGATTATTGGAACCCAAGCACTGTTGCAGGATGATGTGGATTTTTGTGATCTTCGTCTGGTAATCACAGACGAACAGCATCGTTTTGGCGTGAAACAGCGCGAGACACTGGCGCTAAAAGGACTACAGCCACATATTTTAGTTATGAGTGCGACGCCGATACCAAGGACACTTGCTCTGATTTTATATGGGGATTTGGATATCTCGGTGATGGATGAGCTTCCGACAAACAGGCTTCCAATCAAGAACTGTGTCGTCAATACAGATTACCGACGAAAAGCATATGATTTTATTGCAAAAGAAGTAGCAAACGGCAGACAGGCATATGTGATTTGCCCTATGGTCGAGGCAAATGATGAGATTATGGGGGACATGCCAGTTCTGGAAAATGTGATAGAATACACAGAAAAGTTAAAGAAAGCATTGCCGGAAACGGTATGTGTGGAATATCTTCACGGGCAGATGAATCCGAAGGCGAAAAATTTTATTATGGAGGAATTTGCAGCGCATCATATTGATGTGCTGGTTTCTACTACCGTTATTGAAGTTGGTATTAATGTGCCAAATGCTACAGTGATGCTGGTGGAAAATGCGGAGCGTTTTGGTCTTGCGCAGTTGCATCAGCTTCGCGGGCGCGTCGGACGTGGTAAAGACCAGTCTTATTGTATATTTATTTCCAGTACAAATCAGAATGATACGATGGAGCGATTACAAGTACTCAATCACTCCAATGATGGATTTTTTATCTCCTCAGAAGATATGAGGCTGAGAGGGCCAGGAGATTTATTTGGTATCCGGCAAAGTGGTCAGTTTGAATTTCGGCTCGGTGATATTTATCAGGATGCCAAAATCCTTCAGGAAGCGCAAAGTTGTGCTGCTATGCTGTATGATGCCTATATCCATCAGGAAAAGCAATCGGAAGAATATCAGGAATTTTGGAAGCATTACGAGACAAATGTTGCTTCCAATGTTGAGTTTATCAATATTTGACAGGAATTTTAGATTCCTTATAACTGTTAGAAAATAATTTGTGGCAAGTTGTTTCTTAACAGGTATTTCGCTTGTATGAAAAGCAATATACAGGGAAAACTATTATTTTATAACAACAGGGAGATAGATGATATGTCGAAAATAGCAATTGTTACAGACAGTAATAGCGGTATCACGCAGAGTCAGGCAAAGGAGCTTGGAATCCATGTATTGCCAATGCCTTTTATGATTGATGGAGAGACTTACTATGAGGAAATTACACTGAGCCAGAAGGAATTTTATCAGAAGCTTGCACAGAATGCGGATATTTCTACTTCGCAGCCGTCGCCTGAGTCTATCCTAGGGCTTTGGGACACAATTTTAAAAGAGAATGATGAAGTGGTGCATATTCCTATGTCAAGTGGTTTAAGCGGTTCTTGTCAGACTGCGGCAATGTTGGCACAAGATTATGATGGAAAAGTGCATGTTGTGAACAATCAGCGGATTTCTGTCACACAAAAACAGTCTGTATTTGATGCGATTGCACTTATGAAAGAAGGGAAGAGCGGCAGTGAGATTAAGGATATTCTGGAGGAGGACAAGTTTAATTCCAGTATCTATATTATGATTGACACGCTCTATTATTTGAAAAAAGGTGGACGTATAACGCCGGCGGCCGCTGCACTTGGAACACTGCTGCGCCTAAAACCAGTATTGCAGATACAAGGGGAAAAACTAGATGCCTTTGCAAAAGCAAGAACTATAAATCAGGCAAAATCTATTATGATTAACGCAATTAAGAATGATATTGAGAAGCGTTTTGGTGGCATTTCCCGTGACAATCAGATTTATCTGGCAATTGCGCACACGCAAAATGAAGAGGCGGCAAAAGTATTTCAGGAGGAGGTTCAGGCACAATTCCCAGATTATCCAATTATTGCAGTGGACCCATTATCACTGAGTGTTTCCTGCCATATAGGACCAGGTTCCTTGGCAGTGACATGCTGTAAGAAGTTAAGATAGAAATGAAAAGCAGGTGATGAAAACCTGCTTTTATTATGCGCACGAACGCGGAAAGGAAATATGCAGCTAAAGCTGCCCGCGCCAGACCCGTGAATAGGAAATATGCTGCTCTATACATAAATTGATTGAATTGTATAAAAAATATGCACAATTCACTACATTATTTTTAAATATTACCGATATACTATTATAGAATAATAGAATAGTATTTATATTGACAGTATTGTGCAAAAATGTTTTTGCAGATGTAAATGCTTTCGAGTTTTTTTGTGGGGGTGATATAAAATTAAGTAACATTTTTTTATGAAATATTTCGGTGAACATTATAAATAAGGAAGTTTATAGTGCGGTGCAGCATATTTGCTGTATGCAACATTCAAACAAGGAAGTTAAGGAGTGTGCAGATAATGATAATACAACATAACCTTTCAGCATTAAATGCGAACAGACAATTAAATATTGTACGGAAAACGGGTTCAAAATCGGCGGAGAAGCTTTCAAGTGGGTATCGGATCAATCGTGCGGCGGATGATGCGGCGGGATTGAGTATATCAGAAAAAATGCGCAAGCAAATTAGAGGACTCATAAAAGCGAAAGAAAATGTTGAGGATGGTATATCATTATGTCAGGTTGCTGATGGCGCTATGGCGGAGATGCATGACATGACAAATCGGATGAATGAATTATGTGTACAGGCTGCGAATGGAACAAATTCAGCAGACGACCGCTCTTATATTCAGATGGAAATAGATAATATTGTGGAGGAATTTGGTAGAATTATTAACACCACAAAATTTAATGAGGTTTATATTTTTAGAGGGGAGGAACCTTTTCAAGCATTGGCGGGAAGCGAGATTGAGTATGCACCTAGTGGAACTGGAATTGGTTCAGTAGAGGGTGTAACAGCATATGAAGGAAGTAATTTTGGTGATGCACTAGACGAAGATATTTATAATAGTACTGATTGGATAACAACGAGTACTCCATTTTCTGGAACTAATAGGAAACGCAATTGTGCATGGATTGATTTTACAGATTTTGAAGCAAGTTCACAGGAAGAATTTATTACAAAATTGAATGGTCAGGGATTTGACAGTTCTTGTTGCTATTGTGATTTGTATGCTGGTATAAAATTTGTATCAAGTGTAACAAAAGATGCCAGAACTTCTCCAAATGGTATATCTTATGATTATCATCAGCTACCGCTTCCACCTGCTATTCCTGATCCTTCCAATTCTAAAGAGCAAGTACGAATAGATCTGAATGACATTTGGAATAGGTATGAGAAGGATAAGAGTAAATCGCTGGGAGAAGTTATTTGTGAGTCCCTTGTAGACGTAATTGAACAAGCAGGAATGAACGAACCACACTCTCTTTTGACACAAGATCTTGTTGGATATGCTTACAAAAAGGGAACAGGAAAACTTTATATTCTTGATTCCGTTGATGGCCTTTATTCCCCAGATGCAGGCAGTTCTACATTTAGTGTAACCCCTAGAAGTGATACAGGAGAGCTGGAACCTGCAAAATCAGGCAAAAGTAAGCCTGTGATTCCCAAAGTTGGACAAATTACCACACAGCAACTTGCTATACATGCCGGATCAGATGCAGACGGCACTAACAAGGTGATTATGAAGATGCCAACTTTTAAAAATGAGAATTTAAAGATCAACAGTGTCAGCGTTCTTACAGAAGATCTTGCAACAAACTCCATTGATGTTCTGACCGATGTATTGCAGGTGATTTCTTCTAATAGAAGCCGCATAGGTGCATATCAGAACCGCCTTGAACATACTTCTTTGAATTTAGATAATATTGTTGAAAATACAACCGATTCAGAATCCAAAATCCGTGATACCGATATGGCAAATGAGATGGTGCGGTATTCCAATAACACCATATTGACACAGGCAGGACAATCTATGTTAAGTCAAGCAAACAACAATACGCAAGCTATTTTATCGCTGTTGAGTGCATAAGGCGGCACTGTTATTTCTATTGCCATAAAAGGAACAAAATCGAGTAGGGGAAGTAAATTTCCCTACTCGATTGCGTTTTTTATGCGCGCGCCGATGCAGAGGAAATATGCCATTGCATGGTGCATCGGCAGTGCGTGAGTAGGGAAGATGAGACTTTCCTACTCGATTATTTGATTTGGTTGCACAAGGGATCTGTCTACACTAACGCCGCTGTAATAATGGCCATGGAATATACCTCAATCGCATTACATCCGCGGGAGAGGTCATTGACTGGCGCGTTCAAGCCAAGAAGAATTGGACCATATGCCTCGAAATTACCCATTCTCTGCGCAATTTTGTAGCCCATATTTCCAGAGCTAAGATCAGGGAAAATAAAAGTGTTTGCATGACCTGCAACTGCTGATTTTGGACACTTTGTACGCGCTACACGTGGAGAAACGGCAGCGTCAAACTGCAGTTCGCCTTCGATGGGGGTCATTGGATATTTTACTTTTGCTTTCAAAGCAGCATTTCTCATTTTTTCTACATCAGGACCTTTGCCAGAGCCAAGTGTAGAGTAGCTAAGGAATGCAACTTTTGGGTCCACGCCAAAGATTTTAGCGCATTCAATCGTCT
The DNA here is from genome assembly GCA_002358575.1 of Lachnospiraceae bacterium UBA3401. Lineage (GTDB taxonomy): Bacteria > Bacillota > Clostridia > Lachnospirales > Lachnospiraceae > COE1. The sequence goes on from DEPD01000007.1 coordinate 24,396, forward strand.
CACCACAGATTTCAACAAGCTCGTCTTCTGTAGGATTGATGTTGATGGCACAATCACTCATGGCAAGTACTTCGTTTTCACCTGTTGCACCGGGACGTACAAGAATAAAGCAGGATGATACAATATTGTTGCCAGGTTTTGTCTTGATTATCTGAAGGGCAGGGCGAACAGTATCTGCTGTAGAGTATGTTGCGCCGCCAAGAAGAGAGTCTGCAACGCCCATTTCTACAAGCATTGTGCCAAAATAGTTTGGCTGAGATAAAGTTTTTCTTGCTTCTTCTGGTGTCATGCCTTTTCCTTTGCGAAGTTCACAGAAGCGTTCAACCATCTCATCAAAGCGGTCGTAATTGTTGCTGTCTATAATCTGTGCACCGCGAATGTTGTAGCCGGCTTCCTCTGCAGCACTCAAAACCTCTTCTTCATTGCCAACAAGAATTGGATGAAGGAAACTGCTTGCTAGGAGGCGGGAAGCAGCCTCAAGAATACGTGGGTCTGTACCTTCTGTGAAGACGATTGTCTTGGGGTTCTTTTTCAGTTGGTCAATCATTGTACCAAATCCATACATAGTTTTAATCCTTCCTTTTCTTTAAAAATTTTTGTTTTTGCAGCCTGTCTATGAAAGCGTTTACACCATGATGTTTAAAGGACTTGCTTATGTTCTAATTACTATTGTATACAAATTTTTTCCATTTGCAATGGTTGTATTCAAAATAATGCAGGAAAAATAATTTTTATTCAAATAGTATAAAAACGTATGTTTGAAAATTTCTTGAAAAGTATTTGCAATGTTGTAAAAATGTGGTATACTCTAAAAGTCAAATTTTTTGATATATAAAATAGGAGAGAAAGGCGTGGTTGGCGCAATGGCAAAAACGGATAAGAATGTTTATGATGCCTCCAGTATTACAGTTTTGGAGGGACTTGAAGCTGTCAGGAAAAGACCTGGCATGTACATAGGAAGTGTGTCCACAAAAGGACTGAATCACTTAATATATGAAATCGTCGATAACTCTGTGGATGAACATCTTGCAGGTGCGTGCAGTGAGATACGAGTTACTCTTGAAAAAGATGGTTCCGCCACAATATCAGACAATGGTAGAGGCATTCCGGTGGGAATGCATCAGAAAGGTGTCAGTGCAGAGCGAGTCGTTTTTACAACGCTTCATGCAGGTGGTAAGTTTGATAATAATGTATATAAGACCAGTGGTGGTTTGCATGGAGTGGGTTCTTCTGTAGTAAATGCGCTTTCCACACAACTCACAGTCACTGTAAAAAGTGGGGGTCAGATTCATCAAGATAAGTATGCATATGGAAATCCCGTTGTAGAACTGATTGACGGGCTTCTTCCTGTAATTGGAAGGACAAAGGAAACAGGAACAACAATTAATTTTACTCCAGATCCTTCTATTTTTGATAAGACGCGATTTAAGGCGGAAGATGTGAAAAGCCGGCTTCACGAGACAGCATATTTAAATCCAAAACTCACAATTATTTTTTCTGATTTGCGCGGGGAAGAGCCAGAGAGAATCACTTATTCTGAGCCGGAAGGAATTATTGGATATGTAAAAGACTTAAATAAAAATAAAGAGGCATTACATGATATTATTTATTTTACGGGAGTCAGTGAGGATATTACTGTGGAGTGCGCATTCCAGTATGTAAATGAATTTCATGAAAATGTGCTTGGTTTCTGCAATAATATTTACAATGCAGAAGGCGGTACACATCTGACTGGTTTTAAGACCATGTTCACTACTATCATCAACAATTATGCGCGTGAACTGAATATCTTAAAAGAAAAAGATGTAAACTTTACAGGTGCTGATGTGCGTAACGGCATGACAGCAGTCGTCTCTATCAAGCACCCTGCCCCTAGATTTGAGGGACAGACCAAAACAAAACTGGACAATCAGGATGCTGCAAAGTCAGTCAGTAAAGTTACAGGTGATGAGCTTCCGCGTTATTTTGACAGAAATGTTGAAGTGTTGAAAAGCGTAATCTCCTGCGCAGAAAAAGCTGCAAAAATTCGCAAGACGGAGGAGAAAGCTAAGACCAATATGCTTTCTAAACAAAAGTTTTCTTTTGATTCCAATGGAAAGTTGGCAAACTGTGAATCGAAAGATTACAGCAAATGTGAGATTTTTATTGTGGAGGGAGACTCTGCTGGCGGCAGCGCAAAAACCGCTCGCAACAGAAATTATCAGGCAATATTGCCAATCAGAGGAAAAATATTGAATGTGGAGAAGGCAAGCATTGATAAGGTTCTTGCGAATGCTGAGATTAAAACAATGATCAATGCTTTTGGATGTGGATTTTCGGAAGGATATGGCAATGATTTTGACATCTCTAAGCTTCGGTATGATAAGATTGTTATTATGGCGGATGCAGATGTGGACGGAGCACATATTAGCAATCTGCTGCTCACTCTTTTTTACCGTTTTATGCCGGAACTCATTTATGAGGGCCATATTTATATTGCTATGCCTCCTTTGTATAAAGCCATGCCTGCAAAGGGAAAAGAAGAGTATCTATATGATGACAAAGCACTTGAAAAATACCGTAAAAAGCATAAGGGAGCTTTTACTTTGCAGCGGTATAAAGGGCTTGGGGAGATGGATGCCGAGCAGCTTTGGGAGACAACCTTAAATCCAGAGACTAGAATGTTAAAACAGATTGAAATTGAAGATGCGCGTATGGCCTCTGAGATTACAGAATTGTTAATGGGAACAGATGTTCTTCCTAGAAGGACTTTTATCTATGAACATGCGACAGAGGCAGAACTTGATATATAGACTCTCGGAATCTTCTCGCAAAAGCAGGTGGAAGGGAGATTTCGAGAGGCTATAATATATAATAAGGAGTAAACAAACTGATGGAAGAGAGAATTATAAAAACAGAGTATTCGGAGACCATGCAGCGGTCATTTATCGACTATGCCATGAGTGTCATTATTGCAAGAGCACTGCCGGATGTCAGAGATGGATTAAAGCCAGTACAGCGGCGCACTTTGTATGATATGCATGAGTTGGGGATACGATATGACCGTCCCTATAGAAAGAGTGCCCGTATTGTCGGCGATACAATGGGTAAATATCACCCACATGGAGACAGTTCTATCTATGATGCGCTGGTAGTCCTCACTCAAGATTTTAAGAAGGGGATTCCGCTCATTGATGGGCATGGCAATTTTGGCAATATTGAAGGGGACGGCGCTGCTGCCATGCGATACACAGAAGCAAGACTTCAGAAAATTTCTCAGGAAGCGATTTTGGCAGATCTTGACAAGGATGTTGTGGATTTTGTCCCCAATTTTGATGAGACGGAGAAAGAGCCAAGCGTCTTGCCCTGCAGGTTTCCCAATCTGCTTGTAAATGGTTCTGAGGGAATTGCCGTCGGCATGGTCACAAGTATTCCACCACATAATCTGGGAGAAGTGATCGAGGCGACCAAAGCCTATATGATGAATGAAAATATTACTACACAAGAGCTGATGAAGTATATAAAAGGACCCGATTTTCCTACAGGCGGGATTGTCTGCAATAAAGATGACCTTTTATCCATCTATGAAACTGGGGTCGGTAAGATTAAACTTCGCGGCAAGGTTGAGGTGGAGAAGGCAAAGGGTGGAAAGTTAAATTTGGTGATAACTGAGATTCCTTATACAATGATTGGGGCAAATATTGGGAAATTTTTGCAAGATGTCGCTTCTTTGTATGAGCAGAAAAAAGCGCCTGAGATTTTGGATATTTCAAATCAATCCTCAAAGGAAGGGATTCGCATTGTTATTGAGTTAAAAAAAGATACTGATGTTGAGAATTTTAAGAATCTATTATATAAAAAGACACGCTTGGAAGATACTTTTGGCGTGAATATGATTGCGATTGACGACGGCCGACCGGAGACGTTGGGATTAAAGAGTATTATTGCGCGAAATGTGGCGTTTCAGTATGAGATTACCACAAGAAAATATACGACACTGTTGAACAAAGAGCTGGAAAAGCGAGAAATACAGGAAGGTTTGATTCGCGCCTGTAATATTATTGATTTGATTATAGAGATTTTGCGCGGTTCTAAAGACAGGAACACAGTGAAAAATTGTCTGACGAGCGGTGTGATAGATGGTATTAAATTTCGTTCTAAAGAGTCCTCTGTCATGGCACAGCAGTTGAATTTTACGGAGAGGCAGGCAAATGCAATTTTGGATATGCGTCTGTATAAATTAATTGGGTTGGAGATTGATGCGCTTATAAAAGAAAATAAAGAGACCAATGCCAATATTTATCGGTATGAGGATATTCTTGACAGACGGGATTCTATGGCACAGGTTATTATACAAGATCTCGACGCACTAAAGAAAGAGTATGCAAAAAAGCGCAAAACACAGATTGAGAATGCACAGGAGGCTGTCTATGAGGAAAAGAAGCTTGAAGAGATGGATATTATGTTCCTTATGGATAAATTTGGTTACTGTAAAACAATTGATATGACAACGTATGAAAGAAATAAAGAGGCAGCGCACGCGGAGTTTAAATATGTTGTAAAGTGCCGTAATACCGGCAGAATTTGTCTGTTTACCAACACAGGGCAACTGCATACAATCAAGGTGGCGGATATTCCCTTTGGAAAATTCCGGGATAAGGGATTACCAGTGGATAATATTAGCAACTATAGTTCTAGTACAGAAGATATCCTCAGCATTGCAAGCCAGTCAGAATTAAATCTTTATCGATTGCTTTTTGTCACCAGACAGGGAATGTGCAAGATTGTGAGCGGTGGAGAATTTGATGTGACCAAGCGGACAGTTGCGGCGACAAAGCTTGGAGAGGAAGACGAATTGATTGGCATTGCGCTTGTGACGGAACATCAACATTTAATTTTACAGAGCAAAGATGGTTATTTTCTGAGATTTGACACGAACGAGATTGCAGCGCTAAAGAAGACAGCAATTGGCGTGCGGGGAATGCGACTTGGAGCGGGTGATGTTATTGAAAATGTGTACTATTGTCAGCCTGGTTCGGACGATTCGATTGTATATAAAGACAAACAAGTACCAATCAGCAAAATAAAACTGAACAAAAGGGATACAAAAGGGACGAAGATTAGAGTATAATAAAAAGATATATTGATGGGGAATAAATTGGAGGATTATTATGAGAGTAATTGCAGGAACAGCCAGACGCTTACTGTTAAAAACACCAGAAGGATTAGACACACGTCCGACGACGGACCGGATAAAGGAGACTCTTTTTAATATATTAATGCCAGCATTGCCAGATGCGGTGTTTGTCGATCTCTTTTCGGGCAGCGGTGGAATTGGCATTGAAGCGCTTAGCCGAGGAGCACGAAAAGCGTATTTTGTGGAGAACAATCAAAAAGCGATTGCATGTATTATGGAGAATTTGAAGCATACGCATTTGACAGACAAGTCCATAGTGCTAAGACAAGATGTTTTTTCTGCACTTTACGGAGGCATAAAAGAGACTGCTGATGTTATTTTTCTTGACCCGCCTTACAATCAAGCGTATGACAGGCGGGTTTTGGAGTTGTTGCAGAATGCATCGTTTGTGAATGAGGACACATTGATTGTTGTGGAGGCTTCCACAGAAACTTTATTTGATTATGCTCAGAGGTTGGGCTTTGTTGTTGAGAGAGAGAAAGTGTACAGCAAGAGTAAACATGTGTTTATCAAAAAAGATAAATTGTGTAATAGTTCAGCCATGCAGAATTGATTGTGCAAATTGTACATGGGAGCTTGCTCACTAAAGACGATTTGTACAATTAATTCTATAGGGTGGACGCCCGTCATGAAATAAGTCGCCAGCAAAGACCGAATATCATTGATAAAAATATACATTTTGGCGACTTATGAGTGGCATGACTGAATAGTAACGAAATTGTAATACAATATTGGAGGAAATAGATGCCATGAATGCTGCAATTTACCCGGGGAGTTTTGACCCAATGACGCTTGGACACCTTGATATTATTAAGCGTGCGTCCATAATGTTTGATGAATTGACTGTAAGTGTTTTGGATAATAAGGCAAAGAATGCGTTGTTTTCTGTTGAGGAACGTGTTAGTATATTAAAAGAAGCTACAAAGGAGCTGTCAAATGTGACAGTGGACTCTTTTAATGGGCTTTTGATTGACTATGCAAGACAAAAAAATATTCATATTTCCGTGCGTGGATTGCGTGCGATCACGGATTTTGAATATGAGTTGCAGATTGCACAGACAAATAGAAAGTTATCAAATGGCGAGCTTGATACTGTTTTTTTGACGACGAGTCTTGAGTATGCTTATCTCAGTTCGTCGAGTGTGAAGGAGATTGCGGCTTTTCATGGAGATATTTCACAGTGTGTACCTGACTTTGTAGCAGAACTTGTATACAAAAAATTTAGAGTAGTAGAATAAAAGGCTCTGCTTTTGTTGACAGAGCTATGGAGGAACAATATACATGAGCAGCAGGATAGAGCAGTTAATAGATGAAATAGAGGAGTTCATAGACAACTGCAAGTATAAGGCGTTTTCAACAGATGTAATTATGGTGAATAAGGCAGAGATTGATGATTTGCTTCGTGAACTGCGCATGAAGACGCCGGAGGAAATCAAACGCTATCAGAAAATTATTACAAATAAAGAGGCGATTTTAAATGATGCAAAACAAAAAGCACAGGAGTTGCTAAACAATGCGGCTGTACAGACAAATGAACTAGTGAGTGAACATCAGATTATGCAGCAGGCATATGAACAAGCAAATGAGATTGTGGAGATGGCGACTAGACAGGCACAAGAGATTTTGGATAATGCGACAATGGAAGCAAATGCTGTTAAATCTGCTGCAATGCAGTACACGGACAGTATGCTTGCCAATCTTGAAAGTGTTCTGAAAGAGTCAATAGCGACTGCTACTCGTGATTATAATACTCTGGTAGGAAATCTTCAGGAGATAGAAAATATTGTAACCGCAAACCGTGCAGAACTTGTACCGCCAGAAGATGCGGTGGGAGAAGTGCAGCCTGGGGCTGAGACAGATACGGGAAGTATCGCGTTGATTTAAAATATGGTACAAGTAAAAGGAGAGAATATATGAGATTTTTTAAACATAAGATAACAACAGTTATTTTATTGGTTTCTATTACAACAATAATATTTTCAGGGGCGTGTATGTCCAATGTTAGCGCCGCGGAACCAGTAGTAGTTGTGATAGATCCAGGTCATGGCGGCTCTAATTTGGGTACAGATTATTTGCCGATCCCAGAAAAGAACTATACAATGGCAGTGGCATTGTACATGAAGGAACAATTAGAAAAATATCAGAATGTGCAGGTGTATTTGACCCACTCTGAGGATATAGATATGTCTTTGGAAAAAAGAGCTGAATTTGCAGACAAGGTTCATGCAGATTTTGTTTTTTCTCTACATTTTAATATGTCTATCTCACATATTCTCTATGGAAGTGAAGTGTGGGTACCGTCGGAAGGGATGCTGTATAGTCAAGGATATTCTGTGGCAAATGAGTTCTTGACACAGTTTGAGGAGATGGGACTATTTAATCGTGGTATTAAGACTAGGATTGGAAGCAAAGGGACAGATTATTATGGAATTATACGTCAGTGTGCTCTGCGAAATATTCCAGCGGTGATTGTAGAACATTGTCATGTGGACCACAATAATGATGCGCCCTATATACAGTCACCAGAAAAGCTTAAGGAGTTTGGAGTTCGCGATGCCGAGGCGGTTGCCAGATATTTTGGACTTGTATCGAAGGATGGCAAGACAGACTACAGTGGATATGCGCCATTGGCTGTTCCTGTTCCTTCAAATCGTGTATATAATGATACGACAGCACCAACACATGTAAGTGCAAATCTTTTGAATTATGATAAAACAGGAAAATACGCGACTGTGGAGCTGACAGCATTAGATGCAGAATCGCCAATTCAGTATTATTCCTATTCCTATGACAATGGTTTAACATGGTCACTTCTTCAGCCGTGGACGAAGGGAAGCCCGACAATCACTGTGTCTGTCAACATGGAGTACGGCAAAAAAGAAAATTTGATTTTTAAGGCATATAATCTGTACGATAAAAGTACAGATTCAAATGTGATAAGACTTTCTTCTGTCAATTGAGGAGCTATTTAACAGCTCCTAAAATTGTAATAATAAAATAGTAACTTGCAGAGATAACTGTGATGACCAGCTTGTGTTTGAGGTAACGCGTGATGGACAATCCAGTTTTTTCTAGGAAGCTGCTCGTTTGTAGGATACAGGATATACCGCCGAAACATAGCGCAGTCATAATCCAGAAGATTTTTTGTGCCGATGGAATAACGGTTGTATAGATTGCCTGAACGCCGCCAATAATCTCTAAAAAACTGGATAAGATGTTTTTGCTGTTGGCAGATAATGGTACAAGGTCAAGAAGTATACGAAAAGCATTGGTAAATGTAATATAGCCGCCTAGAATAATAAGGGATTGTGTGTTGTCCATACAGGACTTTTTTAGGGCTGCTGCCAAGGAAAGTTTTGGTGTCTCATGTGGATTTTGACTGAGAATTTCAGAACATGTGTTTAAATTTTGCGTTTTTTGGACTTTGGCAGCAGTGAGATGTCCTATAAAAATCCCATAAATTGCTGGAATTCCATACATACCAAACAGGAATGGCAGTGTGTGGTGATATCCACAAGTATGTAGTATGGGGATAATGATTCCCATAAAGTATGCTGGTCCAATATTGTTGCAAAAAGCAAGCAGAGATTCCGCTTCTAATTTGCTCAGCTTTTGATTTTCATACAGTTCGCTTACAACTTTTGCACCCATTGGAAATCCGCAGAAAAATCCCATAAAGATTGCATATAGTCCATAGCTGCTGTATGGGTAGATGCGTTTTAGGACACAGTTGAGCATTTGTCCAAGTGCGAGGTCGGCGCCGCTGTAAACCATGATAGAACTAATCATCATAAACGGGAAGAGTGTAGGAACCATTTTGGCAGCCCATTGGTATAGTCCTTCATAGGCATATTGAAATGCGGCGTCTGGTCGACTTAAAATAATAATAATTAGCAGTAAATATGCCAATGTTTTGAACAGCATAAGCATCCTCCATGTTTTGATATTTGATAGGTATTTGCGTAAAGGCGCTACCCTTGCGCCGTGCATCTGATTATAAGAAGCTGCCCTTGCTTCTTATAATATATTTTATAAGAAAAAATCATTTTGCGTAAAGGCGCTACCCTTGCGCCGTGCATCTGATTATAAGAAGCTGCCCTTGCTTCTTATAATATATTTTATAAGAAAAAAATCATTTTATGAAACGATAGATTAAAATCTAGTGAATGATGTACTTGTACACTGAAATTTAAGATTCTGGCACATCGACGCAGAATGATTGATAGGAACTGTTTATGAGACTGGATAAATTTTTATGTGATATGCAGATTGGAACACGAAGTCAGGTGAAAGCGTTTGTTAAAAAGGGGCTTGTATCTGTAAATGGCACGATTGTCAAACAGCCTGATTTTCAATTAGATGCAGAAAAAGATAATATTTGTTATATGGGGCAAAGTTTAAGCTATCAGAAGCGATATTATTATATGCTTTATAAACCTGCTGGGGTGGTGACAGCGACAAAAGACCATAGAGAATCTACTGTGATGACGCTGCTGTCTGATGCTCGCGGAAAGGATTTATTTCCTGTTGGAAGATTGGATAAAGATACCGAGGGGCTGCTGTTGATTACAAATGATGGAGAATTGGCACATAATCTGCTTTCTCCTGGAAAACATGTGGATAAAACCTACTATGTGGAGTGTGCAGGAAATATTACGAATTCTAATATTAGACAATTAGAGCTTGGTGTGGATATTGGGGATGCTACACTAACTCAGCCAGCAAAGGTGAATCTTTTGTCACAGTCGGAAGGGTGTTATTCTATGGAATTAACGATTACCGAGGGACGATTCCATCAAGTAAAGCGAATGATTCAGGCTGTGGGTGGTTCTGTTACTTATCTAAAGCGCCTTTCAATGGGAACGTTGCATCTGGATTCTTCTTTGCAAAAGGGTGCTTTTAGACCACTTACAGAACAGGAAATTACGAATTTAAAAAAATAGAATCATATTAGGAGGATTGTGCATTGTCACTTGCGAATGGTTTTCTTCCCATGACTATGGAAGAGGTACAGGAATCTGGTATACAACAGTTGGATTTTATATATGTCACAGGTGATGCCTATGTAGATCACCCTTCTTTTGGACATGCAATTATTGCGCGGGTGCTCCAAGCGCATGGTTATTCTGTTGGAATTATAGCACAGCCAGATTGGAAAAAAGAAGATAGTATTACGGTGCTGGGGACTCCGCGTCTTGGGTTCTTGGTATCTTCTGGTAATATGGATTCTATGGTAAACCATTACTATGTGTCAAAAAAACGTCGCGAGACAGATGCCTATACTCCTGGAGGGGTAATTGGCAAAAGACCAGATCACGCAACCGTTGTATATAGTAATCTAATTCGCAGAACGTACAAAAATATTCCTATTATTATTGGTGGAATTGAAGCCAGTTTACGGCGCATGGCACATTATGATTACTGGTCGGATTCCTTAAAACACTCGATTTTACTGGATAGCCAGGCAGATATTATTTCTTATGGTATGGGTGAGAAATCAATTGTTGAAATCGCAGATGCTCTAAACAGTGGTATTGATGTCAAAGATTTGTCATTTATTGCCGGAACTGTGTATAAAACAAAGGATATTTCTAGTCTTTATGATTATGAACTTCTGCCATCTTATAATGAAATGTTGGCGGATAAAATTTTGTATGCCAAAAGTTTTCGGCTGCAGCATGAGAATACGGATGCCTTTAATGGAAAAACTTTGGTGGAGCCATATCCAAATGGTATTTATGTTGTGCAGAATATACCACAGAAACCGCTTTCGACGCAGGAGATGGATGATGTCTATGCGCTGCCATATCAGAGAAACTATCACCCATCATATGAGTCGCAGGGAGGCGTTCCTGCGATATCTGAGATCAAGTTTTCCTTAATTAGCAATCGAGGGTGTTTTGGCGGATGCAATTTCTGTGCGCTTACATTTCATCAAGGACGTACTGTGCAGGTGCGCAGTCATGAATCCATTATAGAAGAGGCGAAACTGATTGCGCAGGAGGAAGATTTTAAGGGATATATTCATGATGTGGGCGGTCCAACGGCGAATTTTAGACAGCCTTCCTGTCAAAAACAGTTGCGCGACGGCGTGTGTAAACATAGACAATGCCTCTGTCCAAAGCCTTGCCCAAATCTTGAAGTAGACCATTCAGATTATCTGTCGCTTCTGCGCAAAATAAGAGCACTTCCAGGGGTTAAAAAGGTGTTTGTACGTTCGGGAATCCGTTTTGATTATTTGATGCTTGATAAAGAAGATACTTTTTTTAAAGAACTTGTGGAACATCATATTAGCGGGCAGCTTAAAGTGGCGCCGGAGCATATTTGTGATGCGGTTTTGTCTAAAATGGGAAAACCAGAGAATACTGTTTATGAGGCGTTTGTTAAAAAATATCAAAAGGTCAATCAAAAGCTGAGGAAAAATCAATTTTTAGTACCTTATTTGATGTCTTCGCATCCAGGTTCTACGCTTAAGGAAGCAGTTGCGCTTGCAGAGTATTTGCGAGATATTGGCTCTATGCCAGAACAGGTACAGGATTTTTATCCAACCCCTTCCACAATGTCGACAGTAATGTATTATACTGAAGTGGACCCTGTGACAATGGAACCGGTTTATGTCTGCAAAAATCCGCATGAAAAGGCAATGCAGCGTGCATTGATTCACTATCGCAATCCGAAAAATTATGACCTTGTTTGGGAGGCGTTAAAGCTTGCAGGGCGAGAGGATTTAATTGGATTTGATAAAAAATGTCTCATTAAACCAAGGAAATTGGCAGGTGAGCAGAGACAAAAGAAAGACCAACTGCACAGAGAGAAAACACAACAAAAGATAGAAAAGAAAAAGACCATAAGAAATGTCCACAAACAAAAAAGGCTTGTTAAGTAAGGGAGATTGAGGTATGAATATTATATTGATTACAGGAGCTTCATCTGGTATGGGGGTGGAATTTGCGCTGCAGTTGGACAATGTTTTTCAAAATATTGACGAAATATGGATGATTGCACGCCGCAAGAAGGAATTGTTAGAAGTAGCACAGCATTTGGAACACACAACACGAATTCTGGATATGGATATTACAAAGGAGGAACAGATAGAGCGGCTGAGAAAGCTGCTTGCGGACGAAAAACCAGTGGTTCGTATGCTTGTCAACTGTGCAGGATATGGTATTTTGGGAGATTTTACCGCTTCCAATATCAGTGAAGAACTTGGTATGATAGAAGTAAATTGCAAAGCGTTGACGCAAATGACGCATCTGTGTCTTCCGTACATGAAGAAAAATAGTCGGATTATTCAGCTTGCATCTAGTGCAGCTTTTTTGCCACAGCCCAACTTTGCAGTTTATGCGGCAACAAAAGCTTATGTTTATAGCTTTTCCAGAGCATTGCGACAGGAATTGCGCCGTAAAAAAATCTATGTGACTGCAGTGTGCCCTGGTCCGGTTGACACACCTTTTTTTGATATTGCAGAGAAAACTGGCAGCAGGCTTGCAGTAAAAAAACTTACATTAGTACGCGCGGATCGAGTAGTGGAGAAAGCGATTCAAGATTCTTATCATAAAAGAGAGCGGTCTGTGTATGGAATCTGGATAAAGAGCTTTGAAGTCTTGGCGAAAATTGTTCCGCATTGGATTCTCTTGGCAGGAATGCGATTTTTAAAATAATCTTTATTTGTGTGTTTGCTAGAGCGATAAATGGGAGTTAATGTGTTAAAGAGCAGGAGACAACAGATGAAAATGCAAAGGAAAAAAAAAGGAGAATTTGGATATCCTCCTTGTGAGCGAAAAAAAGTAGTTATTCGCACAGCAGTATATTTTTTGATCTCGATTTCGGTATTTCTGCTGGGGTATTTTTTAACAGGAAAAACGGACAATCTTCTAACAATTGTCGCTGTTCTGGGAATGCTGCCCTCTAGCAAAAGCCTGGTATCGGTTGTGATGTATTTTAAAATTCCGAAGTTTAGTGAAAAAGTTTATCAGGAAATTTCTGTACAGCAAGGAAATGTGCCTGCTTTATATAGCATGTACTTGACCTCATATAAATTAAATTTCCCGATAAACTGTTTTGCTGTGCGTGGAAACAATTTGATTGGGTACACGGAATTTTCAAATTGTGATGTATCTGCATGTGAGAAACATATTCAAAGTATCCTGAAACAAAATAGATTGCAGAATATTACCATCAAGATTTTTTCTGAGAAGGCGCGCTTTATAGACCGACTAGAGCAGCTTCAAACATTAGAATCTGGAAAAAAAGAGATGGAGATTCTGGAACTTTTATGTGATATTTCGTTATGATATTTTTTATGATATTCCTTTGCAAAATTTGTTTATGAATTATTGAGATTAAAAAGGACGGCTGTTATGATTTTAAAAAAGATTTCTTCCAATGAAGCAGGGCAGCGGTTTGATAAATATTTGAAAAAGCTGTTAAAGGAGGCACCAGATAACTTTATTTATAAGATGCTTCGCAAAAAGAATATTGTTTTAAATGGAAAGAAAGCTGACGGTGGAGAGAAGCTCTCTATTGATGATGAAGTGAAATTTTTCTTAGCTGACGAAACTTTTGAAAAGTTTTGTGGAAAAATAGAAAATTGTTCTTTCTCTTTCAATATTGTGTTGTATGAACAAGCATATTATAAAATGCGCGATTTGGATATTGTATACGAAGATAATAATATTTTAATAGTTAATAAACCCGCTGGAATCTTATCGCAAAAATCAAAATCAGAAGAAATAAGTGTCAATGAATGGCTGATTGGTTATTTGTTAAGGAAAGGTTTTGTTACGAAAGAGTCGCTTGCAACATTTCGTCCTTCTGTCTGTAACCGATTGGACAGAAACACTTCTGGAATGGTCGTTTGCGGTAAAACTTTAGCAGGAAGTCAGTATTTAAGTCGCATTATTCGAGATAAATCTTTAAAGAAATATTATTATTGTCTGGTTTCTGGAGAATTTTCAATGGCAAAACGCGTGACTGGTTATTTGTACAAAGATTCCATAAAGAACAAAGTGACAATCTATCAGAGCAAAAATAATATTCCAGAAGCGTTTCAGAAGGAAGCTGTTTTTATTGACACTGCATATCATACAGTTCGCATAGCAAATAATATTACGCAGTTGGAAGTGCAGCTCTTTACAGGCAAGCCGCATCAGATTCGTGCACAGTTAGCCGCATTCGGATATCCGATTATAGGAGATTGTAAGTACGGTGAAGCGAAAACAAATCAATTATATGCGCAAAAAGGTGTAAAAAGTCAGCTTCTTCACGCGCATAAACTAATTTTTCCCGTTTCGCAGTGCGAAGATTTTGCTCAGGTTTCAGGCAGCATATTGGAGTGCCCTGCGCCTAAGATTTTTGGTAAATTAATGCGGGAGGAATAGAGTTATGCCCACATGGAAATCTCGTGGACTGCGCGGTTCGCTTTTGGAAGAAATGATTAATATGACAAATGAAAAGTATCGAGAGAGTGGGCTGGCACTAATTCAAAAGGTTCCGACACCAATTACGCCAATCACTATAGACAAGAAGACAAGGCATATTACACTTGCTTATTTTGAACAGAAAAGCACAGTGGATTACATAGGTGCAGTGCAGGGGATTCCAGTCTGCTTTGATGCAAAAGAGTGTGCGGTTGACTTGTTTACACTGCAAAAAATACACCCACATCAGGTTCAGTTTATGCGGGATTTTGACAAACAGGGTGGTATTGCTTTTTTTCTGATATATTTTACAGCGCGCGATATTATGTATTATATGCGTATACATGAGTTGAACGTTTTTTGGGACAGAATGGAACAGGGCGGCAGAAAAAGCTTTCGGTATGAGGAGTTAAAGGATAAGTATTTTATGAAGCATAAGGGTGGACAGATGGTGCCGTATCTGGATATGATTCAGATGGATTTAAACGACAGGGAGAAGAATGAGTTGACACCATAATGAAAAACGTGTATACTTCGGTAATATACTGTGCTAATTTGATAACGAATTAGCACGTTAAAGTGATAGAGCAACTGCGATTTAGAGAGGGGATTTACAATGGATTATAGCGGAAAAAGACTTCTGCACACGCCGGAGGGCGTGCGGGATATTTATGGTAGAGAATATGCAAGTAAGCAGATGGTCCAAAAGCTTTTTGGGGAAAAACTATATAGTTATGGTTATCAGAATATTCAGACGCCTACTTTTGAATTTTTTGATGTATTTAGCCGTGAAATTGGTACAACACCATCAAAAGAACTTTATAAATTTTTTGATAAGGAAGGAAATACATTGGTGTTAAGACCGGATTTTACGCCTTCGATAGCTCGATGTGCCGCCAAATATTTTATGGATGAGACAATTCCACTCCGCTTTTGTTATTCTGGAAATAACTTTATCAATACAAGTGATTTGCAGGGAAAATTGAAAGAGACAACGCAGATGGGGGCTGAGCTTATTGGAGATGCTTCGCCGGAGGCGGATGCAGAGATGATTGCTTTGCTTGTCGAAGCACTCTGTAATTCTGGATTGAAAGAATTCCAGATTTCTGTTGGGCAGATTGAATATTTTAAGGGACTATGTGCAGAGGCAGAACTTGATGAGGAGACGGAGTTTGCGCTGCGTGAATATATTTCCAACAGAAATGAATTTGGTGCACAGGAACTTTTGTTGGATAAGAATATACCTGCAAAAACAATTGAGGCACTTTTGAATGTCAATAGTCTGTTTGGTTCCTGTGAAGTTTTGGACAGAGCATTAGAGCATATTAACAACATGCGTTCTTGCAAGGCGATTGAGCGATTGCAGGAAGTTTATAAACTGTTGAAAATATATGGCGTAGAGCAATATATTTCTTTTGATCTTGCGATGGTTAGCAAATATAATTATTATACAGGTGTTATTTTTAGTGCATATACATATCAAGCGGGAAGCGCTATTGCAAAGGGCGGCAGATATGATAATCTTTTAGAAAAATTTGGGAAATATGCGCCGGCAACTGGTTTTGTTGTAATGATTGATGAGCTTGTGACAGCGCTCACTAGACAGAAACGTTGCCCTGTTTCTGCCACAAAAAATATTTTGCTTTTATATAGTGGTGTATTTTGTGAAGCGCTAGAGAAGGCAAAAGCGTATCGCGAACAGGGATATGCTGCTGTGCTGATGAAAAAAGAGTATTCGGAAGAACACTATAAGAAATTTGCTGTGGACAATAACTTTTCTGAAGTTGTGTATCTGGATAGCGCTGCTGGAAAGGAAGGGAATTGATATGGAGTATCTTACTTTTGCGCTTGGCAAGGGCAGGTTGGCTGCGAAAACGTTGGAACTTCTGGAGCAGATAGGGATTACTTGTGAGGAAATGAAGGATAAATCCTCGCGGAAACTAATTTTTGCCAATGAGGATTTAAAGTTGAAGTTTTTTTTGGCAAAAGGTTCCGATGTTCCTACTTATGTAGAATATGGTGCTGCGGATATTGGTGTGGTGGGAAGCGATACCATTTTGGAGGAGAATCGAAGAGTATATGAGGTTTTAGATTTGGGATTTGGAAAATGCAGAATGTGCGTTTGTGGTCCGGCTTCCGCAAAAGAGCTTTTGCAACATCATGAAATGATACGAGTAGCCAGTAAATATCCAAAGATTGCAAAGGATTATTTTTATAATCAGAAACATCAAACAGTCGATATTATTAAATTAAATGGTTCTGTTGAACTTGGGCCGATTGTGGGACTGAGTGATGTGATTGTTGATATTGTTGAGACGGGTTCTACGTTAAAGGAAAATGGACTGGAAGTTTTAGAAGAAATTTGTCCGCTTTCTGCGCGAATGATTGTCAATCAAGTCAGTATGAAAATGGAGGCAGAGCGCATTAGGAAGATTTTACAGGCGTTAAAGGAGGCGTTATAAAAATGCGAATTGTAAAATTAACAAATGATACAAAACAGAATTTGCTTGAAAATTTATTAAAACGAAGTACAAATGATTACAGTGAATATGAGAAGGTGGTAACAGATATTATTGCAGCGGTAAAGGAACAGAAAGAGAAAGCCATATTTGAATATTCTCTCAAATTTGATAAATGTGTTATAACAAAAGAAAATTTTAGAGTCACCAAAGAGGAAATTGCAGCAGCTTATGAGGAGTTAGATGCACATTTTATACAAGTGATGAAAGATTCCGCAGCAAATATTCGTGCTTATCATGAGAAGCAGAAAAGGAATAGCTGGTTTGATGCCAAGGAAGATGGAACGATATTAGGACAGAAAATTACGCCTATGCAGAAGGTTGGAGTTTATGTTCCGGGAGGAAAGGCGGCTTATCCTTCAACAACCTTGATGAATGTGATTCCAGCAAAGGTTGCGGGGGTTCCTAATATCATTATGACAACACCTGCTGGCGCAGATGGAAAGGTGAATCCGGCAACGCTTGTCGCGGCAGATATTGCGGAGGTAGATGTTATTTACAAAGTAGGCGGTGCACAGGCAATTGCAGCGCTTGCATATGGTACAGAGATGATACCAAAGGTTGATAAGATTGTGGGACCAGGAAATATCTTTGTTGCATTAGCAAAACGTGCGGTTTATGGTCATGTTAGCATTGATTCTATTGCAGGACCTTCAGAAATTCTTGTGCTTGCTGATGAGAGTGCTACACCAAGATATGTGGCAGCAGATCTTTTGTCTCAGGCGGAACATGATGAATTGGCTTCAGCGATTTTGATTACGACAAGTGAAGAGCTGGCTAAAAATGTTTCTGATGAGATTGACTGTTTTGCTGCAGTTCTTGAGCGCAGGGAAATCATTCAGAAATCGCTTGACAATTATGGATATATTTTTGTGGCACCTGATATGGATACTGCTGTTGAGGCAGCAAATGAGATTGCTTCTGAGCATCTTGAGATTTTGACAAGAAATCCGTTTGACACAATGACAAAAATCCGAAATGCCGGTGCGATTTTTCTGGGTGAGTATTCTTCAGAACCATTAGGAGATTATTATGCAGGTCCCAATCACGTTTTGCCAACCAATGGCACTGCAAAATTTTTCTCGCCATTAAATGTGGACGATTATGTAAAGAAGTCAAGTATCATTTGTTATTCGAGAGAGGCACTTGAGAAGGTTCATAAGGATATTGAACTTTTTGCAGAGAAAGAAGGGTTGACTGCACATGCCAATTCAATCCATGTGCGTTTTGAGTAGTTGGAAAGGAATGCTATCATGGAAAGAATTGCAGAAGTAAAAAGAAAGACGAAAGAGACAGATATTTGTGTAAAATTAAATCTGGATGGTGAAGGAAAATCAATTGTCAATACAGGGATTGGATTTTTTGACCATATGCTTGAGGGATTTTCCAAACATGGATTTTTTGATTTGGAGGTTGACATTGTCGGAGATTTGGAGGTTGACGGACACCATACTGTCGAGGATGCGGGGATTGTGCTTGGAAATGCGATTAAGGAGGCAATTGGAGATAAAAAAGGTATCAAACGATATGGTTATTTTATTTTACCAATGGATGATGCCTTGGCGTTGTGTGCTGTTGACTTGTGCGGTCGGCCTTATTTGCAGTTTGATTGTAGTTTTCCGCAAAATATGGTTGGTAGTTTTGACACTGCACTTGTGAAGGAATTTTTCTATGCGGTGTCTTACAGCGCTGCTATGAATATACATATTAAGATACTCAGTGGTGAGAATAGTCACCATATGATTGAAGCTGTATTTAAGGCATTTGCAAAAGCACTTGATGAAGCGGTCTCTATAGATGGACGTGTTAAGGATGTGCTTTCTACGAAAGGGAGTTTATAGTACATGAGAAAACAAAAATTAATGAATAAAGTTACGCGAATCCTTTGTATATTGATTGCAATTTGTATTTTAAGTAGTGTACCGACTTTTATGACAAAGGCAGCAGTTGTGGAGACAGGAATTGATGTCTCTAAATGGCAGGGGGCTATTAATTGGCAGGAAGTTGCACAAAGTGGTGTTAAATTTGCATTTATCAGAGTTGGTTCGACAAAGAAAGGGATTGACGAATATTTTTATTATAATATGCTTGCGGCACAGCAAGCGGGTATTAAAACGGGTGTGTATATTTATTCTTATGCTACCAATGTGCAGGAGGCTGCAATAGAGGCACAGTTTGTATTGGATGCGATTCAGAATGTGCAGGTATCTTATCCTGTGGTGTGGGATGTTGAGGACAATGTACATAAGACGCTTTCCCCGGAAACCTTGTCTTTGATGGCAAATACATTTTGTGCTACATTGGAGGCGGAAGGGTACTATCCGATGATTTATTCTAGTACCAGTTGGTATCGTGACCGCATTGGCCCAGTATTTTATGACAAATGGGTTGCACAGTGGGCAGAGGCATGTGAGATTCCAGATGCTGCTGTGTGGCAGTATTCTTGTAAAGGCAGGATTCCAGGGATTAAAGGAGATGTTGATTTGGACTATGCGCTTAAGGACTTTTCAACAAGTATTGTAAATACTGGATGGGTGCCACGAAAAGGTTTTTTATATTATTATATTAATTATAAAATGCAGCGTGGATGGCTTGATCTGGGCACTGCAAAATATTATCTTGATCCAGCTGGCCGAATGGTGACGGGATGGCTTCCGTTAGAGGATGGGGTGTATTATTTACAGCCGGATGGCGTTATGGCAGTCGGATTTACACCAATTGGTTTAGGAATGTATTGTTTTGGCATTGATGGCAAAATGTTGACTGGACTTCAGAATTTAGATGGTCTTTTTTACTATTTTGCAGAAGATGGTATAATGTATACTGGATTTCTTGATTTCCCTGATGGAAAGCGGTTCTTTTCGACAGATGGGCATATGTTGGTTGGATTAAATACAATTAATAACAATTATTATTATTTTAATACAGATGGATATTTACAGACAGGTTGGCAGACAATTGGCGATCAGACATTTCTTTTTGCGATGGATGGACCTATGGTGCGTGGTTGGTTTAATGATGGTACATACAATTATTATTTGTCTATAGAAGATGGCCATAGAGTGAGTGGTTGGCAAATAATAGATGGAAAAACGTATCTGTTTGATGAATCTGGTCGTATGATGACAGGTGCAATAACATTGAATGGTCTTTCTTATCTGTTTGCTGCTGATGGTTCTATGGTTACAGGCTGGTTTAATGATGGGATTTCTGCGAAATATTATGAAGCGGATGGACATATGGCAGTTGGACTGACAACGATTGATGAAAATGTTTATTATTTTGATGTTAATGGAAATATGCAGACAGGAATTATTGAAATTGATGGAGTGCCATATATGTTTGATGTGGATGGAAAAATGTTGCCACAGGAGTTAATACAAGAGATTTTATTACAGCAGCAGCTTTTATTAGAACAACAACTTTCGCAATAGGATAGGTATAATATGAGAAATTTAGCATTAAGTGATGATATTTTAATGAAGGTTGAAAAGCCTGCTCGCTATATTGGAAATGAAGTAAATAGTGTAATGAAAAGCAAACCTGACATTTCTGTCAGGTTTGCAATGTGTTTTCCAGATGTCTATGAAATTGGCATGTCACACTTGGGTATTCAAATTCTCTATGATATGTTTAATCGCTTTGAGGATACTTGGTGTGAGCGCGTTTATTCTCCGTGGCCGGATTTAGATGCGATTATGCGAGAGAAAAAGATACCTTTATTTGCACTGGAATCACAAGACCCAATCAAAAAGTTTGATTTTTTAGGGATTACAATTCAATATGAAATGTGTTATACCAATATTTTACAGATATTGGATTTGTCGGGAATTCCTTTCATTGCTACGGAGCGGACATGGGAGTGTCCAATTGTTATTGGAGGAGGTCCCTGTAGTTATAATCCAGAACCGATTGCGGAGTTTTTTGATATATTTTATATTGGAGAGGGAGAGACACAGTATCGTGCACTTTTGGATTTGTACAAAAAATGTCGAGACAGCGGTGTGTCCAGAGAGGCATTTCTTGCAGAGGCTGCCAAACTCCCCGGAATGTATGTGCCACGATTCTATGAAGTAACATATTATGAGAATGGTACAATTAAATCCTTTGAACCCACATGTCCAGATATTCCTAGAACTATTTTAAAAGAGGTTGTCACAGATATGTCGAACACATATTATCCTGAGAAGCCAGTAGTGCCTTTTATTAAATGTACACAGGATAGGGTGGTTCTTGAAATTCAGCGTGGGTGTATTCGTGGATGCCGCTTTTGCCAGGCAGGACAATTATATCGTCCTGTGCGGGAGCGTGATGTGGAAATGCTCAAGAAATATGCGATAAAAATGTTGGATAATACTGGTTATGATGAAATTTCACTTAGTTCTTTGAGTTCTAGTGATTATACGTATTTGGAAGAGCTTATAAATTTCCTGATTGACCAATGCAAAGAAAAGAAGGTCAATATATCGCTACCGTCTCTTCGCATTGATGCTTTTTCACTTGATGTGATGAGGAAGGTACAAGATGTGCGAAAAAGTAGCTTGACATTTGCGCCGGAGGCAGGAAGCCAGCGTTTGAGAAATGTTATTAACAAAGGTTTGACAGAAGAAGATATTATAAAGGGTGCCACTTTGGCATTTGAGGGTGGATGGAATCGGGTTAAGCTCTATTTTATGCTGGGGCTGCCAACGGAGACAGAGGAGGATATTCGCGGAATTGCGGAGCTTTCCAACAAGATTGCGGTTGCCTTTTATGATACAGTACCAAAAGAAAAAAGGACTGGCAAGGTGCAGATTGTCGCTAGTACATCTTTCTTTATTCCAAAGCCTTTTACACCGTTTCAATGGGCACCACAGTGCACGAAAGAGCAGTTTTTGGAAAAGGCTTATAAGACGCGCAGAGCGATTTCGGAACAGCTTAATCAAAAAAGTATTAAGTATAATTGGCATGAGGCGGATGCAAGTGTTATGGAGGGGATTTTTGCTCGCGGTGACAGACGTTTGAGCAAGCCTATATTAAAAGCCTATCAAAAGGGATGTATCTTTGATGCATGGGGAGAATATTACAAACATCATATATGGATGGAAACCTTTGCGGAATGTGGAATTGATATTGCTTTTTATACAACGCGGGAGCGTAGTCTTGATGAAGTTTTCCCGTGGGATTTTATTGACTGTGGTGTCTCCAAAACATTTTTAAAGAAAGAATGGCAGCGTGCATTGACGGAACAAGTGACGCCAAATTGTCAACAGCAGTGTAATGCTTGCGGTGCTGCTAGATTTCAATGTGGGATATGCAGTGCTAGATAGATTCCCAGAGTCTATTTTAAAATTAAGGAGGTTCTCTGTGAAATTACGGGTAAAATTTTCAAAACATGGTGTGCTTCGATTTATAGGACATCTTGATGTTATGCGATACTTTCAGAAAGCAATACGTCGCGCAGAGATTGATATTGCCTATTCAACAGGATTTAGTCCACATCAGATAATGTCTTTTGCGGCGCCGCTCGGTGTGGGACTTGAGAGCAATGGGGAATATATGGACATCGAAGTTCATTCACTGACAAGTGCGAAGGAATTTGTTGATGCGCTCAATGCACAGATGGTAGATGGGATTAAAGTTCTTGAAGTTAAACTTCTTCCAGATAATGCTGGAAATGCTATGGCAAGTGTGGCAGCAGCGCGCTATACAATTGCATTTCGCAAGGAATATCAACCACTTTTTTTGAGTGCATCAGTTGTCAATAATTTTATGTGCCAAGAGAATATTATTGTGACAAAAAAAACAAAAAGAAGTGAGTCCACTTTTGATATAAAGCCTTATATTTTTGAATGTTGTTTTGATGAAGAAAATTGTTCCATAATGCTGACTGTCGATGCAAGTAGTGCTAATAATTTAAAACCATCACTGGTTATTAGAGCTTTGTATGAGGCAAACAATCAGGAATTTGATGATTTTGGACTTCTTATCACAAGAGAAGAGACCTATACTAATGTTGGCACAGTGAATGCTGTGCAGTTGGAACCTCTCGGAGCTGTTGGGAGTGAATATTGATGAGTGACATGCGTTATATTATTACAGAATATGCTTTTCGTGATACAAAAGGGGTTCTTTCGTTTTCTTTAGATATGAAAACAAATGTAATGACATCTGTAAATTTCACACCTTTTAATCAGGAGAATAATATCGCAGCGATTGGGGATATTTTTGTGGCAAAAGTAACAAATGTTGTAAAACAGATTAATGCAGCATTTATTTTGTATGCTCCCAATAAAAAAGGATATCTGCCTATTCATGCAGAATATACACCAATTATTACAAATCGTCGATATGATGGTAGGATTTTAGTTGGTGATGAAATTATTGTTCAGCTTGAAAAAGAAGCAGTGCGGACAAAAGAACCTGTATTTACCATGAATTTGTCTCTAGCAGGCAAATTCAGTGTGATTTCTTATGCGAATACTTATAAAGGTATCTCAAAGAAATGTACTAAATTAGAAAGAGAACAACTTCGCAGGGCAATTCCACAAGAGATTGCTTTCGGTGTTGTGGTTCGTACCAATGCCGCATCACTTTTATCAAAGTTGGATGAGGAGCAACCTCCTGATATTTTACAGCCTGTGACAGAGGAGATAAACTATTTGAACCAAAAGATGTCATTTTTGATTCAAGAAGGGATTCACAGAACATGTTTTAGTCGTATATGGAAGTCTCCTTCTGGTTATCTGACAGCAATGCGAGATGAGGGCGCCGTTTATCAGCAGATTATTACAGATAGTAGTAATCTATATCAAGAATTGAAGGATTTTGCAACACTTTATATGCCAGAACAGGTTGCAAATATTTCTATGTATCAAGATAATTCTTATCCACTACAGAAGCTTTATCGTGTGGAGACACAGATTTCGGAATTGCTTTCAAGAAAGGTATGGTTAAAATCCGGTGCTTATCTTGTTATAGACAAAACAGAAGCAATGTATGTGATAGATGTTAATTCTGGAAAAAATATTGCAAAAAAAGAGATGACTGCGTATATTTATGAAATTAATATTGAGGCAGCAAATGAAATTATGCGGCAGATTCGCCTGAGAAACCTTACGGGAATGATACTGGTGGATTTTATCAATATGGATGAAGATGAGAAAACAGGTGCGCTTTTACAAGAATTAAGAACTTTGGCAAAAGAGGACCATATTCAGACAACAATTGTTGATATGACTGCGCTTGGACTTGTGGAAATCACGCGTAAAAAAACGACAAAATCGTTGGCAGAACAGCTTGGATTATAGGTTATATATTGTTGTTGGAAGCCGAAAACTTTTAGAAAGGAATGTATTTAAGACGGGAAAACATTTTAATAGTAGTTATTGAGAGAACAGAGACATTCTTTGGAGAATTTTAAAAATGAAAAAGAGAATACTTATTATTTTAGGGAGTATTACGATCTTTTATGGGATTATATTTGCATCAGTTCTGTCAATGACATTGATTTTGCCTTCTCGAATATATAATGATGAACGGTTTCTTGTCAAAGAACTAAATACTGCAAATAAAAAGAATTATAAGAAAAATAAACAAGATGAAATAACTACAATTACTTGTGAAAAGATGACAATTTAATAACTTTTAAGGTGCAAAAAATATTGACAAGAGCCCTTAGTAATGCTAATATATATGAGTATGCCGCATAACTAGGTTTAAATGTATCGAGAAATACTACCGAAGTTAGCGAGTAATTATTTAGGAGGTGCAATATGTACGCAATTATTGCAACAGGTGGAAAGCAGTACAAGGTTTCCGAGGGAGATGTCATCAAGGTAGAAAAGCTCAATGTGGAGACAGGAAACACTGTGACTTTTGACAATGTTATTGCTGTTAGCAATGAGTCTCTTAAAGTGGGCGCTGATGTAGCAAACGCAACTGTTTCCGCTACTGTTATGGAGCAGGGCAGAGGCAAAAAAGTTATCGTCTACAAATATAAGAGAAAGACAGGCTATCACAAGAAAAATGGTCATAGACAAGCATACACACAGGTTAAGATTGATAAGATCAACGCTTAATGGATGTTGTTAGTGAAATATTATGACTACGATTGTAATTTTTAAATCCAACGATAGTTATAAAGGATTTACCTGTATGGGACATGCACGCTTTGGACAGTCTGGAAAGGATATCGTATGTGCTTCTATTTCTATCTTGGTAATTAATACGCTCAATGCTATTGAGGTATTGGCAAATGAGCATATGATTACAGAGAGCGATGAGCGAGAAGGGTATATTGAATGTCAATTTCCAGATGAAATTAATGACAAAACAAAGCTGCTAATGGATTCTTTGGTGATGGGTTTAAAAGAGATCGAACAGAATTACGGTAAAAGAAAACGACTTTTTTTAAAAGAAAAGTGTTATTTTGAGCTCATAATTAAGGAGGTGTAAAACATGATGAAATTAAATCTTCAGTTTTTTGCTCATAAAAAGGGAGTTGGTTCTACAAAGAATGGCAGAGACTCTGAATCTAAAAGATTAGGTGCAAAGAGAGCAGATGGTCAGTTCGTAAAAGCAGGCAACATTTTATTTAGACAACGCGGAACAAAGATTCATCCGGGTGTAAATGTTGGGATCGGAGGAGATGATACATTGTTTGCATTAGTGGATGGTGTACTCAGATTCGAGAGAAAAGGAAGAGATAGAAAACAGGCTTCCGTTTATCCTGTAGAGAAGAAATAGTGTTATGCTTACGGATTTACTAAGGCTTCAGGTTTCACCTGAAGCCTTTTGCATATGACTGACTGGTAAAAGATTTCCAAAAAGAAAGGTTGAAATGAATGTTTGCAGACAGGGCCAAAATTTACATTAGAAGTGGAAAAGGCGGAGATGGACATGTATCCTTTCGACGAGAAAAGTACGTACCGAACGGTGGGCCAGATGGTGGAGATGGCGGAGACGGCGGGAGCGTGATTTTTGAGGTTGATAAAGGTCTAAATACATTGACCGATTTTCGACATATTAGAAAGTATTGTGCACAAGATGGGGAGCGAGGCGGAAAAAGAAATTGCCGTGGGAAAAACGGTTTAGATATTATAATAAAAGTACCAGAGGGAACTGTAATAAAAGAATTGGAATCTGGCAAAATTATTGCAGATATGTCTGGTGAAAATTGTAGACAGATAATTTTAAGTGGTGGAAAAGGTGGTAATGGTAATCAGCATTATGCAACTGCAACAATGCAGGCACCAAAATATGCACAACCAGGACAGCCGTCGAAGGAATTAAATCTTTTTCTTGAATTAAAAGTTATAGCAGATGTAGGGCTGGTTGGTTTTCCAAATGTTGGAAAGTCTACATTATTATCTCGTGTTACAAATGCACAGCCTAAGATTGCGAATTATCATTTTACAACATTGAACCCTAATCTTGGGGTAGTAGATCTTGAAGGTGGAGAAGGTTTTGTTATTGCAGATATCCCAGGATTAATTGAAGGTGCTTCTGAGGGCGTTGGACTTGGACATGAATTTTTAAGACATATTGAACGAACAAAGGTTCTTATTCATCTTGTCGATGCTGCTTCTACAGAAGGACGCGATCCCATTGCGGATATTTATGCAATCAATAAGGAACTGGAAGCTTACAATGCTGATATTGCTAGTAAACCACAGGTAATTGCAGCAAATAAGATAGATGCAATCTATACTGCGGAAGATGAGAATCCAATAGATAGAATTAAAAAGGAATTTGAGCCAAAAGGGATTCGAGTATTTCCTATATCAGCAGTGTCTGGACAAGGATTAAAAGAGCTTTTATATTATGTGGCGGAGCTGCTTTCTCAAATTGAGGAACCACCAATTACTTTTGTACCTGAATTTAATCCAGATACAGACATTATTGTAGGAAATGAACCTTTTACAGTTGAGTATGACGAGAAAAATCAGGTATATGTTATTGAGGGACCTCGCATTGAAAAGATGCTTGGTTATACGAATCTAGAGTCTGAGCGCGGATTTAAATTTTTTCAACAGTTTCTTAAAGACAATGGAATACTAGAAGAATTGGAGGCACTTGGGATTCAGGAAGGCGATACTGTGCGAATGTATGGTTTTGCATTCAGCTATTACAAGGAATAAATTTAGGAAAGGAAAAGGCAGTTATTTTATAAAATGGTTGCCGAACAACACAAAAAATGACAAGTAAACAGAGAGCTTATTTAAAAGGACTGGCAATGAACTTAGAGCCTTTATTTCAGATTGGAAAATTGTCTGTTACACCGGAAAATATTGAGGCAATTTCAGAAGTTTTTAATACACATGAACTTGTGAAGATTTCTGTTTTGAAGAATTGTATTGATGATCCCAGGGAAATTGCAACTGTTGTAGCGGAGCGGACCCATTCCCAGGTTGTTCAGGTTATTGGAAAAAAATTTGTCCTCTACAAACCATTTAAGGAGAATCCAAAGATTATATTACCCAAATAAAGTTGGAGGGATTCTATGGAAAGCAAAAAGCGCGTTGGTATTATGGGAGGTACGTTTAATCCGATTCATTATGGACATTTACGCTTAGCGCAGGAAGCACAGCAACAAGTATTGCTTGATAAAATTCTCTTTATGCCAAGTGGAAGATCTTACATGAAAAAAAATGTTCTTGATACACAAAAAAGAGTTGAAATGACAGCATTGGCGATCAAACAATATTCAAAGTTTGAATTATCGCTGATTGAAGCACAGAAAACAGGCAATACCTATACTTGTGAGACATTACAGTATTTGACAAGAACAAATTCAGACACGCAATATTACTTTATTATTGGGGCAGATTCCCTGTTCCAAATAGAGCAGTGGAGGAGTCCAAAGCAAATTTTTGAATTTGCGATACTGATCTGTGCAATTAGAGATGATTATGATTTTGACACAATACGCAAAAAAGGAGAAGCTTTGGCAGAGTCTGGAGCAGACATTATTTATCTTAATACTCCCAAATGGGATATCTCGTCTACAGATATAAGAGCAAAAGTTAAAAGTAGGATTTCAATCCACGGATTGGTTCCGCCAGAAGTCGCACACTATATAGAACAGGAGCATTTATATTATGAAGAAGATTAAGAAGTATTTAAAGAAACATCTGACAAAGGACCGCTATCGTCATACACTCAATGTAGCATATACTGCCATTGCAATGGCGATGCGGTACAATCCTGATCCAAGTAACTCTGATTTTATAAAAAGGGCAGAGATTGCTGGACTTTTACATGACTGTGCGAAGTGTATGGATAACGATAAGAAGCTTCAAATATGTGAGAAGAACAAACTTCCCTGCAATAATTTTGAGAAAAGTCATCCTTATTTATTACATGGTAAAGTGGGTGCCTATATTGCCAAAACAAAGTTTAATATTAATGATGAAGAGATTCTTCAGGCTATTACATGGCACACGACAGGACGTCCCAATATGTCACTCCTAGAAAAAATTATTTTTATAGCGGATTATATTGAACCTGCTCGTAATCCAATACCAGAGCTTGATTTGATTCGGCAACTTGCATTTATCGATATTGATAAAGCGATGGAAAAGATACTGGCAAATACGTTAAAGTTTCTGGAATCAAAAGGAAATGCTATCGATAAGATGACGCAGATTACCTATGACAGTTATGTGAGACCTGCTGTGACAGTTCCATATAAAACGACAGCTTTGAATCTTTCATAATATCATCCAAAAAGGAGGGAATTTAGTTTGAATACCATAAACAATACTTTGAAAAAAGTAGTTGATGCTCTTGAAGATAAAAAAGCAGAAGATATTCGGCTGATTGATATCAGTGAAGTGTCCACCATTGCTGATTATTTCGTGATTACAAACGGAATAAATATAAGCCAGATTCAGGCATTATCAGACAATGTGGAAGAGAAACTTAACAATGACGGAGTTCGCCCGAGGAGTATTGAAGGGTACAACACTGCGAATTGGATATTAATGGACTATAGTGATTTTCTTGTGCATATTTTTGATCGAGAGAACAGAGGGTTCTATGATTTAGAACGAATCTGGCGTGATGGAAGAGTAATTGACATACATTCCTTATAATAGAGTGTTTTATGCGCACGCCGATGCAGAGGAATATGTCATTTCATGATGCATCAGCGGTGCGGTGAGTAGGGAAAGAACTTCCCTACTCAATTTAAAATCTTTTCTAAAAGATTAATCGTTCATAGATATTAATGGAACAGACGAAAAACACCGAAGACTTTACCTAATATTTCCACATCATCTAAAATAATCGGTTCCATAGAGTCATTTTCGGGTTGAAGTCTGTAATGACCATCTTCTTTGTAATAAGTTTTTACGGTTGCAGAATCATCAACTAAAGCTACAACCGTGTCACCATTTTCAGCCGTATTACATGCATGTATAAAAATACGGTCTCCATTGAAAATTCCCGCTTTTATCATACTATCGCCTTTTACCTTCAATACAAAAGAGTCCCCTGCAGGTACCATATCTGCAGGAATAGGAAAGTATCCTTCAATATTTTGCTCTGCAAGAATCGGAACCCCAGCAGCAACCGTTCCAATAATCGGAACACTAGTCATTTCATGTCTTACCATCTGAAAACTGTCATCCATAATTTCAATTGCACGAGGTTTTGTTGGGTCTCTTCTAATATAACCGTTTTTCTCAAGTGTTTCCAGATGCGAATGAACGGAAGATGTGGACTTGAGACTGACAGCCTCACAAATTTCTCGAACTGATGGCGGATAACCTTTTCTAAGAATTTCTGCCTTGATAAACTCTAAAATTTCCTTTTGTTTTACTGTTATTTTTCCATATGCCATAATATTTGCCTCCTTTTTCTTTGTAAATATAATATGGATTAATCCTTTCTATATCATCATAACACATAATACAAAAAAATGCAAACGTATATTCCGAAAAATTGTTTGGAAATTTTATGGAAATATATTGACAAACAAATGTTTGTTCTGTATAATCTGTTTTAAACAGTTGTTCAGAATAAAAGTTCGGAAACTGCGTTCGGCTTCTTGCCACAAAGGAGAGATGTATTATGACAAATACAGATTATGCGGCTAAAGCATTTATTAACAGACAAAAACGTCTGAATCAAGTAAAACGTCATAAGATAGCCTTAATAGTATTTTTTATTTTTTCAATTATTGTATTTATTTCTTTTTCGACAGAGGCAAATGACAATGTACAGCAGCTATCTTATAAATATTATAAGAGTATTGAAATAACTAAGGGAGATGCATTATGGTCAATTGCAAATGATTATTTTGATCCAATACATTATAAAAGTACATTGGAATATGTCAAAGAAGTTAAGAAAATGAATAATATGACTTCAGATGATATTATTACTGGAAGTTATATTATTATTCCATACTATATTTCTGAAGAAAAACAGGAATGAGTATTCATTTTCGTTTTTCTCTTAATATAACGGCTTTTGCTGCTTGGCGGCGTCTGTCTTCCTCAAGTGCAGCATAGTGTTTTCGAGTGGTATTGACATCCTTGTGACCCAACACATCTGCTACCAAGTAAATATCTCCGGTCTCTCGATATAGTGTAGTGCCATAAGTGCTTCTTAACTTATGCGGAGTTATCTTTTTTAGAGTAGTAACCACAGAAGCATATTTTTTTACTAGATTTTCTACAGCACGCACAGTGATTCGTTTGTTTTGCATTGATAGAAATAATGCGTTTTCATACCCTTTTATAGGTGTTATATTGGAGCGTTGTTCCAAATAATCGAGCAGAGCTAGTTTTACTTCCTCACCAAAGTAGATTACAGCTTCGTATCCACCCTTGCGCCGTACTTTTACACCACTATTTTTGAAATCAACATCTGAAATATCAATACCAACACATTCGGATACACGTATTCCTGTACCTAACATTAACGTGAGTAGTGCAATATCACGTAGTTTGTTTTTTTCATGATACTGTAATTGCTTTTTGGTTAACTTCTCTCCTGTTTCGACTGTATCAAGAAGAATTGCAACTTCGTCCGGGTCAAGACGAATAATTTCTTTTTCATGAAGTTTGGGCATTTGAACGAGCGCTGCTGGATTCTTTTCAATCATTTCATTTCTAGAAAAATAATTGTAGAAGCTTCGCAGAGAGGCAAGCTTTCTTGCTTTACCGCGCTCGTCATTCATATATTCTTTGCCGTCCTTTGTATAATAGGAGCAGTGTTCCAAATATTCTTCAATATCTATTCTTGTAATTTGGTCAAGGATTTCAAGTCGATACTCTCTAATGGGAGTTTTCTTAAAAATAGGGTTACTGTCATGAAGATATTCAAAAAATATACGGATATCATAGGCGTATGCAACTCTTGTTCTGCTTGATGTATATTCCTGAATCCCTCTAAAATATTGGCTGCAAAAAGAAGGAAGAGTATTCAACAATTCTCTTAGACGTAAAATGTTTTTTTTGTTTATTTCATCATGGTAGGTGGTTATTAATTTATTTGCTTTTTCCAATTTATTATAACTCCTTTTATTGCAAATAGCCTCTTGGAATCTCCCTTGTACCTGCTTTTGTGGCAGATTTTCCGTCATATCAGATATGAAAAAAATCGGAGAGTCTAATTGCAGAAGATTCTTTATTATTTTCTATTTATTTTACAAAACTTTAGTATAATTATCATTTAGATTATGCTATAATTATTTTATAACACTTTTCAATATTTTCCAACAAAAGAATGAATTAATTTTTACTGAAGATATTGAGATATCTGTTGAAATTATAGCTGCAGCAATTCTGTTGTTTAGGCAGCAAAAAGTAGCAGCTTGTGCTATATTTACGTTATAGCAGGAAATCATTGGTTTTGGACAATGGGGAGTTTGCAAGGAATAGGAGAGTTGTGTAAAAATGAAAAACAATAAAGACTATATGAAGTGGGGATTGACAGCTTTTTTTGTAGTGTTAGGAGGTTTTGCAAGTTATTATGTCATTTTCCATTTAGACAGTCTGTCATTGACACTCAAAAAAATGTTTGTGGTTTTAATGCCAGTTATTGATGGATTTATACTTGCATATTTAATTGCGCCGCTTGTAAATGCAACAGAACGCAATATAACTACTCCATTATTTGAATTTTTTAAAATTGGTCATAAAAAAGGTCCAAAACGTTTTTTATCTATTATAATTACAGAAGTATTTGTATTGTGGGCAATATATGTTTTTTTCTCAATTGTAATTCCTCAGATTTTTAATAGTATTCGGACTATATTAGAGCAATTTCCAAATTATATTAATACGATTATATTGTGGATATCAAAAATTTTGGGAGATAATCCAGAATTTGAAAAGAGTGTTATTGAATTTATTAACCAGTCCTCTATGGATTTAACAACTTTCATTAATACAACAGTACTTCCACAGCTCAATAGTGTCAATAATCTTACAAAAATGCTGTCACAGCTAAGCAATGTGGTCAATGTAATAACTTCTGTGTCAATGAGCGTTTATTCTATCTTTAAAGCTGTTTGGAATTTGCTGATTGGCTTTATTATATCGATCTATTTACTGGCAAGTAAGGAATTATTTGCTGCGCAAGCTAAAAAAATTATTTATGCTATTTGTTCTGTAGAAAGTGCAAATCGTTTTATCAGTAATGTTCGGTTTGCACATAAGACTTTTGGTGGTTTTTTTGTAGGAAAGATATTAGATTCTATTATCATCGGAATTATTTGCTTTGTAATCACTAGCATATTAGGGATGCCATTCTGTGTTTTGATTAGCGTAATCATAGGAGTGACCAATATTATACCTTTTTTTGGACCATTTTTGGGAGCTATTCCTTCCATATTATTAATTCTTTTTGTTGATCCTTTAAAGGCTGTTTATTTTGGAATATTTGTTATTATTCTTCAGCAAGTAGATGGAAATATTATTGGACCAAAGATTCTTGGAAGTTCAACTGGATTATCAAGTTTCTGGGTTATTTTTTCCATTACTTTTTTTGGAGGAATTTGGGGTATCTTAGGAATGATAGTTGGCGTTCCAATATTTGCAATCTTATTTGCTTTTATGAAATCTTTAATTGAAACACGACTTTCTGCCAGAAATTTGTCTCCAGAAACCAAAAAATATTTAAGATTGTTATATATTGATACAGGGTCTAAGGAATATGTTGAATTTCCCGTAAATGTTAAAAAACCTTTTCCAGAGATAACAAAAATATTGGTAAAAGGTCATGAAAAAAAGCTTATTAATAAAAATGATGAGAAATCACAAAAGAAATAGAATTGATAAAAGCTCTACAAAAAGCGATGAGTTTGTAGGTATATCCGCATAGGTTCTTGGGTAATATGAGTTATTAAGACATACTAAATAATATGTGTATTCATACTTGTAGGCGCAATAATCCTTGTTAATGACTTGGCTTTTTTGACAGGTCAATAACCATCGGATTTCGTCGATATGGTTTATGCTTCATGGCGATACCTCTTTTTAGCCATCGCGTCAAAAGGAACGTGTAAAAAGACCTCTGCTGAACAACAGGTTTTTTCTTTGC
>DEPD01000007.1:58471-58714 GCA_002358575.1 Lachnospiraceae bacterium UBA3401
GGCTCTTTGATAACCGAAATATGAAATTGTGTTACACTGATTAAGATTTCCTGCTTACATTTGGGGCAGAACAGTGGGAAATTCCGAAGTTCTGTATCTGACCGCATTTTAATGCGTGTCTTGCTTCCGCAAACAGGGCATAATAACCATTTGAATTGCTCGCTCTCGTTATGATTCATGGGTTTTATTCTTGCTTTCCTTTTTCAGTACAGCACTGCTGATAACGCTGACGCCGCCCAATAA
>DEPD01000174.1 GCA_002358575.1 Lachnospiraceae bacterium UBA3401
GATGCGTCAGTTATTTTTCTACAGTTCCTAACCAAACTAAATTACAAGATTCTGCAAGTAAACAATTTATGAATGATCTCGCTAAACTATTATTTTATAAAGTTTCTTACTTCCGAATCTCTTCAAGCACTTTTGCTGGTATCTCAAATTCCACTGTTCCCATATACATAGGTGCCACATCTCCCTCATTAAACGCAATCACCACATTGCCGTTTTCATTTAGATAAAAAGAAGTCTCGTCTGTGATGGCCTTAAAATTCCACTCCTCAATCTCATCATTTAGCCAGTAATAAACATTTTCATCAGCATCCATCTGTTCTTGCATTTGGCGTTTAATATCTTCGCTAATCGGTGTAATATAATCTGTTCCTTCTTTAAAAATATCTCTTAACGCTAACCGCTCTCCAGTTTTTAAATCAATTGTATAAAAATAATCCCACTCGTAACCGCTGCCAGCACCCTGATAGCAGATTAATTTGAGTGTAAAATACTCCGGTGTAGTCATAAGCACTTCACTTTTTACGATAACATCTTGATACCCTTGTTCTTGTTTTAAATTCATCTCAAACTCTTTGATTAGATTGTCTGTAATAGACTGGATTTCGGCATTAATTTCTGCCGTCGTGCGGTCTAAGTTCTCCTGAACTGCACTGTTATTGGGCTGTCCGTCCACTTTTTCTTCTAGTTGAATCTCAGGTACCTCAATCTCTGCCATATTACGGTCCGTTTCATATTCATAATTGCGGAAAGTTACCACCTTTACAAGCTGACCAATCACAGGTATCTGTTCCATCGCATGTGCAATCGCTCCTGATGTATTGGGCAGTATCACAAAAATCCCAATCACTGCAATAGCTGCCACTGCCACAAATTGAATCCTCCCATTCTTTCTTTGTCTATTTTGTTCCATTCTCCTTACCTCCTCTATTTTCTGATACAGTTGTTCTACTTGGCTTTTTGCCATCTGTTGACTGACATAACTTTTTTTTAACTTTTGTAATTCATGTTCTAGCTGTGTATTTTGAATGTTTGTATCATACTTTCTGTCATCCATAATGAACCTCCTTTTCTATTGATTCCAAAAAACACTTTCCACAAGCATTGCTATTGATGTTCAACGCAATATCTTACAATTGTACTTACTTAAGATACAAATGCCAATCTCAGCACACAAATTGATAGAAAGCATCAACTGCGTATTCAAAAAACGAAAAATATTTTGCCAAAATTATGTGTCTTCTCCAATCACGGATCGCAGTTTCTTTAAACTTCGATACAGTCTGCTTTTGACGGTATTTACATTCTCCTCAAGAATGTCTGCAATCTCCTCCAATTTCATCTCCTCGAAAAAACGCAGTATCACAACAGCTTTATCTTGTTCGGGCAGTGTGTCCAATGCTCTTTGTAAATCAATATCTGTACCACGGTTCTCGATAGGTTGTAGTCCCTTTCCTGTTTCCTCTTGTATCTCATCATACGAACAATGCTGTGGTTGTTTTAGAAAGCGAAAACACTCATTTAACATAATTCGGTACACCCAAGTTTGCGCATATTCAGGTTTTTTGAGTGTATCACTTCCACGCAGAGCCTTATATACGCCGTTTTGCACAATATCATAAGCATCTGATTCACTGTGAACATAGCTGATTGCAAGACGATAATATTTGTCATACTGTTCTAATAAAATCTGTTCAATCAAAATTCTGTTTGCCTCTTTCTTTTTATTATTCAAAAATAAATGCATTTTTTCACCTCCTTGTCAACTGTTTAATCATTAGACCGACTACCCTACAAAATAGTTTCACAAAGTTTAAATAATAAGCGATTTCTATAGAACAAAATTTCAAATATTATTCCAAATCGTTGCTATGAGTGCCTTCTATGCCATGAATCGTAATAAATTCTTTATTTTAATCCCCATGCCGCCTTTGGCGGCTCAAATAGAAATGAAAAACGCTGTCTTTTGCGTTTTTCTCGTGTGAAATTTAGTACTTCTCTGCAAAGCAGCCTTTGCTGCGAGCGGTTAGAAGTACTTTTCACACTATCCTTCTATTGACACTGCTACACATATGCATTATGATAAGCTGGTACTACCAGTTAGGAGATGAAAAAATGAACTATTTAAAACAATTTGCTATTATTCTATTTGTGTCGTTTCTTGGCGAGCTGCTGCATATTTTAATACCGCTTCCAATCCCTGCAAGTGTCTATGGGTTACTATTAATGTTGCTTGCGCTCTGTCTTGGAATCCTTCGATTAGAACAAGTGAAAGAAACTGCTGGTTTCCTAATAGAAATTATGCCAGTTATGTTTATCCCTGCCGCTGTAGGACTTCTGGAATCCTGGTCTGCACTGCAACCAATGATTGTGCCCGTTGTTGTGATTACGATTCTGACTACAGTAATTGTGATGGGTGTGACAGGGCTGGTTACGCAATTTCTAATTCGGAATAAAAAAGAAAGGAAAGAAAAATGAAGAATTATTTGGCTGACTCTGTCTTTTTTGGGGCGGTACTTAGTCTTATCGCATATGAAGCAGGGCTGTTGATGAAAAAGAAATTTAAGTTGGCAATATTAAATCCACTGTTGATTGCAACTGTCTGTGTTATGGTAGTTTTGTTATTATTCAAGGTAGAATATCAGCACTACAATGAAGGGGCAAAATATATTAGTTATCTGTTGACTCCCGCAACAGTGTGTCTTGCAGTTCCACTTTATCAACAACTTGAACTGCTGAAAAAAAATTTAAAAGCCGTAGCTGGCGGTATTACTGCTGGCGTTCTTGCCAGCCTTATCAGTGTCTTATTATTGGCAAAACTGTTTTCTCTTAGTCACGAACAATATGTAACACTACTTCCTAAATCCATTACCACTGCAATTGGAATGGGTATCTCGGAAGAATTGGGCGGCATACAGACAATTACAGTCGCTGTCATTATTGTAACTGGTATTCTTGGAAATGTAATCGCAGAATTTGTCTGCAAATTCTTTCGGATTGAAGAACCAATTGCAAAAGGATTGGCGTTAGGTACTGCCTCCCACGCAATTGGTACTGCAAAAGCAATGGAACTTGGAAAAATTGAGGGCGCGATGAGCAGTCTTGCAATTGCTGTCGCCGGACTTCTGACAGTTATTGGCGCTTCTGTGTTTGCAAATCTAATGTAAAACCCGCACGCGGAGGATTACTAATGAATGAAACAAAAGTGTACTATCTAGTGATAGAACATATTCAAATGCTGGTTCAACAAAATAAAATTTCTTTTGACAGCAAACTACCATCGGAGCGACAGTTGGCTGCCACCCTTGGACTAAGCAGAAATTCTATTCGGGAAGTGCTTCGCAGTCTGGAAAATATGGGAATTGTTGAGAGTCGTCATGGGCAGGGAAGCTTCCTTGTAAATCATATTAGCCAGAGCCTTGGAAGCACGCTTTCCCTGCTGCTTTTTATGGATGCGTGCAGCAGCAAAGAAATAAGGCAGCTTCGACGCAGCATTGAAATTAGTGCCTATCTACTTGCTGTAAAACAGATACAAGGCACGCAGATTCAAGAGCTGTCCCGCTGTTTTAATGCCCTAGAAAACAGCATCCTAGAAGAACGCGCAACGCTGGACAAACAGTTTCATGACACACTCATTCAATTTTCTGGTAATCGCATGTTTATTCTGTTAAATGAAACTCTATCCCAACTGGTCGAACACACCATACAGGAATATCAAACGCATCTGTCTCCTAACATCTGGAAACAACTTTTATCGTATCATGCACGCATCTTATCCTGTCTCACATTACAGACGGAAGAAGGAATTCATGCAATCACAGAATATTATGATTTTATTGAACGTGTTATTAAGTGTTACAATTCACACTCACGCCAGATTTTGTATTGATTTATGATGATTTGGTGTGAATTGCAACAATTGATGCACACAAAATGCC
>DEPD01000148.1 GCA_002358575.1 Lachnospiraceae bacterium UBA3401
TTTTTTGATTTCCATGTCCCCATAGCGAAAGTATAGCACAAACCGCTACTTTGGGCTACCTTAACCCACCGTCTAAAGCCAGTGGGATTGCGGTAGCCTTATTTTCAAGTTTTGTTATGCTGCAATAACAGTTTTATATATTTTTTACTTGGCTACGATACATTTTGTTACGGACTTAGCAGTAAGAAACTGTTCAAAAATTACTTGACAATTTCAGACTATTGTGATAGTCTGTTTTCAAAGAGCAGACTATTACAATAGTCTGTTTTGAAAGATACGTCTTACAGCACTATGGCCATGCTGCCTGCAATTATACAGAGATGAAAAGATGCTATTGTTAGGAGGTATATCATGAAATTATTTGATTCTGAACTGAAAGTTATGGAGGTTCTGTGGGAACAAGGACAGAAATCTGCGCGAGAAATTGTAGATGTGCTATCCGACCGTATTGGCTGGAACAAAAACACAACCTACACTGTCATTAAAAAATGCATTGAAAAAGGTGCTATTGCGCGCGAAGAACCTGGTTTTCTCTGCAAAGCGCTTGTGACGCGTGACGAAGTGGCACAGAGCGAGACGGAACAACTTATTGATAAAATGTATGGTGGTTCCAGTGAACTTTTCTTCTCCTCATTTCTAAAAACTCGGGGAATATCGGAGGAAGAAGCTATCAGGCTGGCAAAAATGATTAAGGAGGCGGATTGATATGATCAATTTAACAATGAATATGCCCTTTTCTCTAATGGGATTCTATGGAAGTATTATGATTGTCACAGTTCTTGTGCTGCGCGGACTGTTAAAAAGCAGGCTTCCAAAATTTGTATTCCCCTTATTTTGGGGTGTTATCCTGCTACGGCTGCTCATACCATTTTCTCTAAGTAGCCCACTAAGTATGAAAGTACCAGATTTTTTTAGAAATCCATTTTATGAGGCAGCTTCTATGATAAATCTTATAGAAGATCTTCCTATGACTGCTGAAATGAATGTTGCAACCGCCCAAAATCAACCAAAGACAATTGTACCAGAAACAACTGTATTAGAAACAACTGCATTAGAAACAACTGCATTAGAAACAACTGCATCAGAAACCATTGTGTCAGAAGCAATTATATCAGAAATTCCTCTTGAAGCCGAAGCAACCGCTACAGCAACAGAGGGTACTGCACTCAATATTTCCTATACAAGCTTTGATGATACTCTATTTTATCATCTTCTTATTTTTATATATTTGGGCGGTTTGTTTGTTACTATTAGTGTACTGCTCATTCAAAAATATCAATATACAAAGCGATTAAAAAATGCACTTTTAATCGAACATAACGAGACAATCAACACACTGCTTCGCGAAATAAATATGGGTCAGATTTTAGTATTTACCAATGATGAAATTGCCTCTCCTCTAGTGTGTGGCTTATTTGCACCAAAAATCTATCTGCCAACACGTATGGATTTTAGCAATACAGAGCTTTTACGCCATATTCTATGCCATGAAACAATGCATATCCGCAGAAAAGACAACTGGATTAAAGCAGTGATGCTTGTGACACTCTGCCTACACTGGTTTAATCCACTGGTCTGGATTATGTCCAAATATCTAGCTTCAGACCTAGAGCTTGCCTGCGATGAAGCTGTGCTTCGCCATTATGACAAAGAGGATGAAATCCGAAAAAATTATGCGCTCAGCCTACTTACAATGGCCATCACAGGAAACCGCCCAACTCTACTCTACAGTGCCTTTTCCAAAACGGAGGTCGAAAGACGCATCCAAAGTGTTTTGCAATATCGCAAGGCTTCCTCCTTGTTGCTTTTAGTTTCGATTTGTTTCGTGCTGAGTGGTTCTGTCGTTTTTGCTACCGGCGGACAGGCTCCCTTCTCTTCTTACCTGACTTCCTTCTGCGCATCTGATAGCTGTCGCTGGGGCGTACAAGCAAGCCTGACAAGGGGAGCATTTCTAGGCAAAAATGCAGAAAGCAAAGCGGAAGAACTTATCTTTGAAATTATGCGTACAGATACCACGAACGATCCTGATATTTTAGAAGAACAGATTTTAACTGCTCTTTCTGAGCAATTCCATGTGGAACGAAACGCATTTGCACTGAGTTTCTCCCTGTGTTTTGACCGCGAGGAACTTTTCAAAGAATATGCGCAATGGGGCTTAGTGCGAGAAGACGAAAAGAACGATACACTGCTGTATAAAGGCGAAACCATTCGCACTTACTCTGACAAAATGATTGGACGCTATATATCCCAGCAGAATGGTGCTGTGGACATCACAGTCGAACGCAGTCGCCTCGGTGAGATCACCGCCGTCAATGTGTTCCGCAAAGGGGACACGGTGTATGACCGCCGTACCAGAGAACTACAGCAATCCAAATTTACTCGCTAAAAAAGACATATACCAACGCGCTCATATTGCAAAAAGCAGTTTCTATAAAGTGAAAAAGCATTCCGCAAGATGAATCAGATGTCCAATATCTTTCGCTCCGGCAGTCTCATACGCTGAGTGCATGGCAAGCTGCGGCAGTCCAATATCCGCAGCTTCCATAGATACCTGCGCCATCGCAAGATTCCCAAGCGTTCTACCACCCGAAATATCCGAATGATTCGCATAGATTTGAAGTGGAATATTATTTTTTCTACAAAGGTGCTTTACATACGCCGCAGAACAGGCATCTGTCGCATATTGCTGCCCACCATGATATTTCAAAACCACACCTTTATTTAGATAAGGTCGATTGGTTGGGTCCGCCTTTCCGCCTTGGTTTGGATGACATGCGTGTGCATTGTCTGCACTCAGCATAAAACTGCCCGCATTCCATCGACGAAACATCGCTCTGTCAACGCTCAATCCCTCCGCAATCGTTTCCAATATATCTCGAAAAAAAGTGGAATCTGCTCCCTGCCTTGTAAGACTTCCCACCTCTTCATTGTCAAATACAGCAAGCACATCAATATAACAATCTGGTTTTCCAGCAATAATGCCTTCTAGTCCCGCATAAACACATGCGAGGTCGTCATATCGCGGTGCCATAATAAATTCGTTCTCCACACCTGCCAAAACTGCTTTTTCACAATTCTCTACATATAAATCATAAGATAAAATATCTTGTGCGCTATAGTTTCTGTCAGTTCTTTCGCTCAGCATTTCTGCTAACATTTTGTTTAATATTCCCCTTGATGTTTTCGCTCTGTCCTCTTGGCAGAGCATAGACAAAAGAGGCAACATATCCCATTGCGTGCTGAGTACCACACCATTGTTGACATCGCGGTTCATATGAATTGCAAGGCTTGGTATCATACAGATATTATCTTTTAGGCGAACAAGATGTGTTGTAATCTCACCTTTATTTTCCACACAAACTCTTCCCGCAATGGTAAGTGGTCTGTCAAGCCAGGTAGATAACATCATAGAACCATACTTTTCTGTATTTATGCTGACATATACACCCTCTTTAGGAATTTCAGGAGTTTCCTTTACTTTAAATGCAGGGGAATCCGAGTGCGCCGCATACACATGCCAACCTTTCACGGCACTTATCTCGCATTCGGGTATTTTAAAAGCAATGAGGGAAGAACCATTTCGGATTACAAAATAGTTCCCGCCCTTTTCAAGATGCCATGCCTCCTTCTCGGAAAGTTCCACAAATCCTTCATCCAATAACCTTTTTTTCATGCTATCTACTGCATGGTAACTTGTCACACTGTTATCCAGAAATTCCATTAACGTTTTAATTGCTTCCATTTTTTCCTCCTATATCATGCTAAGAAACTGTTCAAAAATAATTTATACATCTTGACTTGTCTATTTCTTAACAGTTCCTAAATCATATCGATTGCTTCGCCAATACCGCCAACGCCAAGCACGCAAATCCCTTCCACTTTGTCCATGCCTTCCAGATTGACTCGCGGCATAATAACGGTCTGATATCCAAGCTTCTTTGCCTCCAGAACGCGCTGTTGTGCCATGTTCACTGCGCGCACCTCACCGCTCAATCCTACTTCGCCAAACACAATTGTTCTCTCATCAATCGCACGGTTCTTAAAACTTGACACAATTGCCATAATCAATCCCAAATCGATTGCTGGTTCATTAATCTTCATACCACCTGCAATATTTACATAGGCATCACAGTCTCCAATCTGTAATCCCAGCCTTTTTTCCAACACCGCCATCAACAAATTCACTCTATTAAAATCCGTCCCTGTTGTCTGACGCCTTGGTATGCCAAAGTTTGTCCTGCACACCAAGGCCTGTATTTCTATTAATATTGGTCTGGTTCCCTCCACAGAGCAGACTACCACAGACCCACTTGCCCCAATCGGTTTGCCACTTAACATGTACTCCGAAGGATTTTCCACCTCAATCAACCCTTCCTTGCGCATCTCAAACACGCCAATTTCATTGGTAGATCCAAAACGATTTTTCACACCGCGCAATATCCTGTAGGAAGCATATCTATCCCCCTCAAAATACAAAACAGTATCCACCATATGCTCCAAAACTCTTGGTCCTGCCACAGTTCCCTCTTTTGTCACATGTCCTACAATAAAGATTGCAGGTCCCATTCCTTTTGCCAACTGCAAAAATACATTCGTTGCCTCTCTCACCTGCGAGACGCTTCCTGGCGCAGATGCAACGGATTCCTGATACATCGTCTGTATTGAGTCAATAATGACCACTTCTGGTTCTGTATGCCGTATTGTCTCCTCCACAACACCAAGATCTGTCTCACACAACAG
Organism: Lachnospiraceae bacterium UBA3401; assembly: GCA_002358575.1. GTDB lineage: Bacteria > Bacillota > Clostridia > Lachnospirales > Lachnospiraceae > COE1. The sequence continues at coordinate 4,741 of DEPD01000148.1, forward strand.
CAGCATTGTATCCTTAAACTCTCCTATCCGAACTGCTCGAAGCTTAATCTGCTTTAAGGACTCCTCCCCAGAGATATAAAGCACTTTCCTGCCTGCATTGGCAAGCAATCTGCACATTTGCAACAGCAATGTCGATTTGCCAATACCAGGATCGCCGCCTACCAGAGTCAGAGAACCATGCATAATTCCCCCGCCAAGAACACGGTCTAACTCTGCTATTCCCGTTTGCATCCGATCTTCTTCCCGCATAGATATGGACCCAATCTCAACAGGTTTTGCTGTCTCCCGAAATGGTGTAATTTTTGTATTGCTTGCTGTACTAACCTTCTCCTCCACAAATGTATTCCACTTTTTGCAGGCAGGACATTGCCCCATCCACTTTGAAGACTCATGTCCGCATTCCTGACAGAAAAATACGGTGGTACTTTTTTTTGCCATGCATACCTCCATAAAGATACCTCCTCAAATGAGGAGGTATCTTTTGTCTATTTCTTTATAATTTTGACTGCAACTTCACCGGAACCTTCTAATTCCACACTTATACTGAGCTTTCCAGAAAGATTTGTCTTCATAACACCTGCGCTTTCTCCTGCTACAATCACTTCGTACTCACAATCATCCTCTGTGCCCACTGTAATCTGTGCATCCTGACTGCCTTCCACCGTAAAAGAAATTCCGCTTTCGCTCTCACAAAAATTATGAACGGAGGTACCCGGAACTGATTCGTACAAAAACAAACCATTTTTTTCCAGCTTAGTCATCGCCTGAAAGGTTTTTACCTTATACATATCCCCAGCGTGTTCATAATCCTCAAGCTTTGCTTTCGCCGCCAGCTCGTGATTACCAAAGCTGATATTTCCGTTACTCTCGGAACGTAGCAATTCATCAATTACTGCCATTTCATTTGTCCTCCTAAAAGTTATAAGAATTAAATTGTACATTACACTATAATAATATACTATATTTTTCTCTTTTTCCACAATTATTGTTAAAATTTAAGATGATACTTCTTTGGGCTCTTTGACGGTAAAAGTTACCTTGTCACCGCGCACACCAGCACTCACAGCATCTCCTCGCTTAACCCTTCCTTCCAAAATCGCAGTGGCAAGTTCATTTTCCACTACATTTTGTATCGCACGTTTAAGCGGTCTTGCACCCATCTTTAGTTCAGAATAATTTTTCACCAAATATTCCTTTAAAGTATTGGTGAAGGATAAATCAATATTCATCTGTGTCCTGCACCGTTCACAAAGATTTTTAGATAAAAGTGTGACAATCTGTTTCATATCCTGTTCCGTCAGCGGATGAAATACCATAATCTCGTCAATTCGGTTAATAAACTCTGGTTTAAAGAGGTGCTTTACCTCTTCCATAACACCAGACTTCATTTTATTATAGTCTGCTTCCGCATCTCTTTTCGCTGCAAAGCCAAGATTCTTTGGGTCAACAATGCGCTGTGCACCTGCATTGGAAGTCATAATTAATATTGTATTTTTAAAGCTCACTTTTCTACCTTTAGAATCTGTGATATGCCCATCATCAAGCACCTGCAAAAGAATATTAAACACATCTGGGTGCGCTTTTTCAATCTCATCAAACAACACTACGGAATATGGGGATCTGCGCACTTTCTCACTGAGCTGTCCACCCTCCTCAAAGCCTACATATCCCGGAGGAGAACCTACCATTTTGGATACAGAATGCGATTCCATATACTCTGACATATCTACGCGTATCAGCGCATTTTCAGATCCAAACATTGCTTCTGCCAAAGCCTTAGACAATTCTGTCTTACCTACACCAGTAGGACCAAGAAACAGAAAAGAACCGATCGGTCTATTGGGGTCTTGCAGTCCTACGCGGCCGCGCTTCATCGTCTGCGCAACTGCACTGACTGCCTCCTCCTGACCAATCACACGCTTATGAAGAATTGATTCTAACTTTAACAGCCGCTCGCTCTCCTTCTGTGTCAATTTTTTAACTGGTATCTTGGTCCAATTAGCCACAACCTCCGCAATGTCATTCTCTGTCACAGCCAGTTTTCTTTCCTCTTGGTTTTTCTCATATTTTGTCACAGCCTTGTCATATTTTTTAATAAGTTCATCTTGTGCTTTGCGCAATTCTGCGGCTTGCGTGTAAGCCTCCATTCGAATAGAGCGCTCTATCTGCAAATCATATTTCTTAATCTGTTCTGTCATTTCCTTAAAACTGTCCGGCACATTCATATTTTTGAGCCGAATTGCAGCGGAAGCCTCATCTATCAAGTCAATGGCTTTATCTGGAAGATTTCTATCATTGATATATCGGTCTGAAAGTTTTACAGCTGCCTCAATTGCCTCCTGTGTAATGGTCACATTATGATGTTCCTCGTACTTGTATGCAACCCCATTTAGAATCTCAACTGCTTCACTTTCTGTTGGTTCCTCCACCATCACCGGCTGAAAACGCCTTTCCAACGCCGCATCTTTCTCAATATATTTTCGATACTCTGCTATTGTCGTGGCGCCAATTAGCTGTATCTCTCCTCTGGACAAAGATGGTTTGAGAATGTTGGAGGCATCAATGGCTCCCTCCGCGCCACCGGCTCCAATCAATGTGTGAATTTCATCAAGAAAAAGATAAATATTACCTGCGTCAATAACTTCCCGAATCACCCGCTTAATGCGCTCCTCAAACTCTCCACGATACTTAGATCCCGCCACCATTCCTGCGAGATCGAGTGTGACAACACGTTTATTTTTTACTGTATCCGGCACTTCTCCTTTCACAATCCGAAGCGCTAATCCCTCTGCAATCGCCGTCTTACCTACACCTGGCTCACCGATTAGACAGGGATTATTTTTCGTGCGCCTTGACAAAATCTGTACAACACGCATTATTTCTGTCTCTCTGCCTACTACGGGATCTAGTTTTCCCTCCTTGGCAAGATACGTCAAATCTCTGCTGTACTGATTTAGCGTCTGTGTCGTTCCGTCTCTTTTCTTTTTGTTGCGACTTTTGTTTAAGTCATCTTTATGCTGATTTATATCCTCTCCCATAGCAACCAATGTATCCATATACAATTTCTGCACATTGATTCCAATTGTGTTCAAAAGCCGCAATCCTACATTCTCGCCTTCTCTAAGCATTGCCAGCAAAATGTGCTCTGTTCCTGTCATCTGATTTTTATATTTCTCTGCTAGTCTGTGACTGTCCTCAAGCACCTTTGCAGCCCGCGGAGAATAACCATCTCGCTCAAGTATTGCAACATTTCCCTCTGGTGCAATCAACTCTTTAATCATACTGATAAGCTGCACCTCATCCACACCGTTCTCCGCGAGCACTCTCGCTGCAACACCTGTCTTTTCCTTTACAAGCCCCACAAGTATATGCTCACTCCCGATATAGCTTTGATGCAGATCTTTTGCGGCTTTGGCAGCCTTTTGCAGCGCCACCTTTGCCTTATCTGTAAACTGCTGCATTTCTTCTATGCCTCCATGTCATATTTATTTATACTCACGATCAATGAAATTGCCGTGAGTATAATCAGATTTCCGTTTCATAACCTTCGTATATCTCATCGATCAGAGCATGAACTTCCTCTCTCGATATCTGTTTGCAGCTACTCTTTGCCAACAGCACCTGCATATTGCGCTTTAGATCCTCCCTCGCCTGCATCTTGTCAATATCGATTGCAATCACTGCTCCTTTTCGTCTATCCACTTTCACAAAGCCTTCCTGTTTGAGAACAGAGTATGCTTTGTTGACCGTATGCATATTGATTCCTATCGTATCCGCAAGCTGTCTTACAGAAGGAAGTGCATCTCCCTCCTGAAACTGAGACGTGGCTATCCCAATGATAATCTGGTTGCGCAACTGCAGATAAAGGGCCTCATCACTGTTAAAATCAATCTCTATATACATTCTTCCCACGCCCCTTCGCAAAAGAACCTGCCTGACCTATGCAATCAGACAAGTCCCTCTGCCTTGAAATACCTATTCTATATCCATAAAATCCATATCCGCGTCCTCTTCTAAGAGATTCTTTGCCTTATAACCCTGAGGCCGCTCATTTGGCACACGCTCCCCCTGCGGTTGCGGGCGACGCACTGGCTGTGGTCCTTGCGGCGCACCAGGCTGCGGACGCCTTGGCGGCTGACCTCCCTGCGGTGCACTTCCTCCCTGCGGACGTCTTGGCGGCTGTGGCTCCTGTGGCATACCGCCTCCCTGCGGACGTCTTGGCAACTGTTGGGTCTGCGGACGCCTTGGCGGCTGACCTCCCTGCGGTGCACTTCCTCCTTGCGGACGTCTTGGCGGCTGTGGTTCCTGCGATGCACCACCTCCCTGCGGGCGACGCACTGGCGGCGGTCCCTGCTGGGCACTTGGCTGCGGGCGGCGCACTGGCTGTGGTCCTTGCGGACGGCGCACTGGTTTGGGCTCTTCCTCTTCTATTTCTTCAAGGTCCTCAATATCATCCTCTGGATAGTCCTCATCTTCCTCGTCATCATCATCATCATCATAACCTTTACGAAAACCACCTTGTCCCTTCAGTTTCAGCAACAACAAACCAATCACTGCCACCAATATAATAACAATCACCATTAACACAATCACTGGAATCAGTCCAACACCACTCTCCAGCTTACTAGGTACTTTTACATTCGGTGCAGTGTAAACATATCTCTGGTAAACACCTTCCTCTTTATCGCAGAGAAACCAACCTTCCTTGCCATCCTGTCTCCGTCCATAGAGCAAAACAAACGTTCCATTAGAATATCCCTTGCAGCTCTGATCCTCACTAATCTTAAGGGACGCCAGCTCAAATCCTGGCAGTATATAAGGCGGCTCCTCGTCAGTATCCATAATTGTAACTGTATTCTGCACTGGCTCTGGCTGTGCTGGCGGTTCCTCCACAGATGGTTCTTCCACTGGCTCCGTCTCGGGCGGCGTCTCCTCCCCTGGATTTTGTTCTCCCGTAATTTCAGAAGTCGCTGTATCGGCTGGTACATTATCTGTTGTCACAAGATCAGCTCGTATAAATCCAGTCACCTCTTTATCATTGTGATTAAAAGATACCTGATACCACTTGCCATCTGAGCCCTGTGCTTCACCGGTTACAGTCAATACCATTCCTTTATTTACCGTCGCCACAATACCGTGGTTGGTGGAAGCTCCTGATCGGATACGTCTGCCATTATCTTTGACGGTAACCTTCTTGGCATCAACTGGCGTTGCCGTTGTCGTCGAGGAATTAGAGGATGATGAGGAAGATGCACTGCCCTGAATCGTATTTATTGCAGAAGCATCTTTCACATCCAGCAAATCGCCTCTAATATATCCCTTTGTATTGGAATCCACATAAACCTGATACCAAACTTTGCCGTCTGTTCCCGTTGTCTGTCCAGCAATGTCAACCGTTTTTCCTTGCTTCACACTCCCAATTCTTTCGCTTCCTCCGTCTGCTGATGCCCGAATGACAGCACTCGGAACCTTCACGGTTCCCTGTCCGTCAGCAAAGCTTATCATTCCAACATTTAATGTAATGCAGAATAACAGCAATGCAAATATATGCTTTATCCAGTTTCTTTTGTTCTCTTTCATCCTTTTACTCCCCGTTTACGCCTCGTCAATCGCTTTCCCGATATCATGGCGCATATACTTATTATCAAAATCAATCCATGCTGCCGCTGTATAAGCGTTTGCCCGCGCTTCCTTTAAATCTGCTCCCTTAGCGGTCACACCCAACACACGCCCTCCATTGGTAACGAATTTTCCATTCTCATCAAGCTTTGTGCCCGCATGAAAGCAATAATATCCATCTTTACCCTCAAAGTGTTCCAAACCTCTAATCTCCAAACCTTTGTCATAATGAACAGGATACCCGTCACTCGCAAGCACTACACAGACCGCAGCGTTCTCTTCAAATTGAAGATCGACTGCATCCAGTGTCCCATCAATACAAGCCTCCATAACTTCTATAATATCCGTCTTCATACGCGGAAGTACAACTTGTGCCTCTGGGTCCCCAAACCGTGCATTATATTCCAGCACTTTTGGTCCTTTGGGAGTCAGCATCAAACCGAAGAAGATAATCCCTTTAAATTCTCTTCCCTCTGCTGCCATTGCATCGACTGTCGCTTGATAAATATGCTTTTGACAAAATGCGTCAACTTCTTCTGTATAAAAAGGACTTGGCGAAAATGTTCCCATACCGCCTGTATTCAATCCTTGATCTCCATCCTGTGCTCTTTTGTGGTCCTGTGCGGAAGTCATTGTTTTAATTGTCTTCCCATCCACATAAGACAGTACAGATACCTCGCGCCCTGTCATAAACTCCTCAATAACCATACGATTTCCGGCGGCACCAAACTGTTTATCCAGCATAATGGTACGCACTCCTTCTTTTGCCTCAGCAAGAGATTGACAGATCAGCACACCTTTTCCAAGCGCCAAGCCATCCGCCTTTAACACAATCGGAAAATCCACCGTCTCAAGATAAGCTAACGCTTTGTCAGCATCATCAAAGGTTTCGTATGCAGCCGTCGGTATCTGATATTTTTTCATCAAGTCTTTTGAAAACGCTTTGGAACCTTCCAATATTGCCGCATTTTTCCTCGGTCCAAATACCCTGAGTCCCGCCTCCTCAAACATGTCAGTCAGTCCACCCACCAGCGGGTCATCCATGCCAATAATTGTGAGATCAATCGTTTTTTCCTTTGCAAATGCCACAAGTTTTTCAAATTCCATAGCGCGGATTGGAACACATTGTGCAATTTGCCCGATGCCTGCATTTCCAGGAGCACAATAGATTTGATCCACCTTTGGACTTTTCAATACGCTTAATGCAATCGCATGTTCTCGTCCGCCGCTTCCTACAATTAAAACTTTCATTTGTTTCTCATGTCCTTTCCATAGCCATTTGCTATCATATTGACTGCCTGTGGCAGTATCACCCACTCCGCCTGCTCCATAACACGCCGCTGAAGTATCTGAGGCGTATCATCTGGCAAAACCTCAACCGCTTTCTGCAATAATATTGGCCCAGTGTCTGTCCCTTCATCCACATAATGAACCGTCGCCCCTGTAATCTTCACCCCCCGCGCAAGTACTGCCTCATGCACATGAAGTCCATAGTATCCCTTACCACAAAATGATGGAATCAGCGCTGGGTGAATATTAATGATACGCCCTTCATACTTCTGAATCATCTTAGACGGAAGCACTACCAGAAATCCTGCCAGCACAATTAAATCAGGCTCCGCTTCATTGACGCTCTGTAAAAGTGCATCATTGAAAAGTTCTCTGCTCTCGTAATCTTTTGGTGATACCACAATGGCATCAATCCCCTTTTTCTCTGCCCGTTCCAATGCATATGCACCTTTATTGTTGCTGATCACCCTTACAATCTGTGTGTTTGTGACAGTTCCTGAATCAATCGCATCCATAAGTGCCTGAAGATTCGTCCCACCTCCAGACACACACACACATACTCTTAGCATATCGTTACTCCCTTTTCGCCGTCTCGTATCTCACCGATCACATAACAAATCTCACCAGAAGCTTTAATGGCTTCCATCGCTTTCTCCGCATCGACAGGATCTACTGCCAAAATCATACCGATGCCCATGTTGTACGTATTGTACATCACATGCTCTTCTATTGTACCTTTTTTCTGTAACAATTTAAATATTGCCGGAACCTCGTAGCTGTCTTTTCTAATCACAGCCTGTACACCATCATGGAGCATACGCGGAACATTCTCATAAAATCCGCCGCCCGTAATGTGACTGCACGCCTTAATTTTGACACCAGCTTCCTTAACACTTTGCAGTGCTTTCACATAGATAATCGTCGGCTCAATCAACGCCTCCCCAAGTGTCTTTCCCAGCTCATCATAATACGTATCTAAACTTTCTCTGGTCATATCAAACACTTTTCTGACAAGCGAAAATCCATTGCTGTGTACACCGCTTGACCCAATTCCAAGCAACACATCACCTGCCTTTAGATCAGCACCTGTGATAAGATCTTTCTCATCCACCACTCCTACTGCAAACCCTGCAAGGTCATATTCCTCCTCCGGCATCAGTCCTGGATGCTCTGCGGTTTCGCCTCCAATCAACGCAGCACCGCACTGTTTGCATCCCTCCGCCACACCTTTTACAATCGCCGCAATCTTTGTGGGTTCATTTTTGCCACAAGCAATATAATCAAGGAAAAATAACGGTTCACCGCCTGCGCAGGCGATATCATTGACACACATTGCAACGCAGTCAATTCCCACAGTATCATGCTTATCTAGCAAAAATGCCAGCTTAATTTTCGTTCCAACTCCATCTGTACCGGAAACCAGAGTCGGTTTTTCCATCTTTTTAAACTTCTCCATAGAAAAAGCACCTGAAAAACCACCAATCCCACCGAGTACCTCCGGCCTGACTGTCTCTTTTACATACTGTTTCATAAGCTCCACGGACTGATATCCAGCTTCAATATCCACACCTGCATTCTTGTAATCCATATTTTCCTCCCTCACACTACTTTTTCAAGTACTCTTGATACCCAATCTCCTGCAATTGTGCATCTTTTTTCATCACTTGTTCCCCAAGATCTGCGGCATAATCTTTTAGCTTTGCAAGCAGTGCACTGTCCGATGTCGCAAGAATCTTTGCCGCCAGCAGTCCCGCGTTTGCACCGCCGTTAATCGCAACTGTCGCCACTGGAATCCCCGATGGCATTTGCACAATAGAATACAACGAATCACGCCCTCCCAGCGAAGTCGTGTGCATTGGAATACCGATCACTGGCATTGGAAAGATCGCTGCACACATTCCTGGCAAATGCGCCGCCATTCCCGCGCCTGCAATAATCACCTTAAAGCCTTTCTCCTCCGCAGTCTTCGCATAGGAAAAAAATACATCTGGTTCCCTGTGTGCTGAGATAATTCTCATCTCATAGGAAATTCCGAGTTTCTCTAATATTTCTGCGGCCTTTGCCATAACAGGCATATCCGAATCAGAACCCATCACAATACCAACTTGTGCCATAATAAACCTCCAACCAAAAAATTACTTCTTTTCCTATAGTTTACAAACAATAGCCTCATACGTCAACAAATTTTTTCTTTCATACTGTTATAAGCACCACAACCACTATGCTTTCTTACGGACTTTGCACCGCGGCGCAAAGTCCTGAGCTGAACTCTAACTCTCAAAAGCATCATTGAGTTCCTCTGTGCCCGCCAACACAAATCTTCCACTTTCAATAATAGGATATGCAGTACCATCATAAGCATACGCAACAATACTCCCCAGCTCATCATATGGAATTGTAATATCTGTATGACATGCAAAATACGCCTTCGACGGCTCGGTCTTTCGCAGTCTGGAAATAGCATTCTCTTTCGCAACTACTTCCTTTCCGTCCTCATTAAAAACCCGAACCTCCTCACTTCTTGCATAGCAGGTATCCCCAACAGCAAAGTGTGGTCCAGTTTTCTCTGCTATCAGTATTGGGAAAAGTCTTGCAATATCATATTTTTTCGCGGTCATATACGCTGTTGTGTTTGTGCCAATCGCAAACTCTCCCATAGGAAGCGTATCGTAGTGAAAGAGCACATTGGCCTTCACATATTCTTTATTTTTATCCTTGTCCTCAAAATTTGTACAGGTGTAATCCACAATCATACCATCTTGAAAATCAATCTCCAGATTGTGATATTCCAACTCATTTAGGAAAACGCGCCTAACATGAAGTTTTCCATTGGTTCCCTCAAGCACTGGTGATGTAAACACCTCACCGACAGGAATATTGACATCCGCAACGCAGTTTTCAAATATCGCCTCCTTCTCTGGGTCCACAATTGGATAGAGCGCAATATGAATATCTGTTCGATTTCCGTTCATACCTTTAATCTCTACGTATGCTGTCTTGTTGAGTGTATCAATTATCTTCGCCTGTATGCGCTCATAAGTTTTGTAGTCCAATGTATTTAATCGGATTGTCTCGTCAAAAATCTCCCCAAACTGTTCACCAATACCTGGAACAGGAAATGCAATAATCGTGAAACTGCGCTCCGCCTGATTGATATATTGGCTGATAATGTCTGCGGACGCACCTCTTAATTCTGCGGACAATTTCTGTTGCTCTGCGTTGAAACTGCATGCCGCGCTCTTTGACTCTGGCGTAAAAGGTGTTTCACCAAAGACCTCAATGACCGCTGGTCCTGCATAAACCGCTGCTTTTTCCTTTACTGCCTCATAGGCAAGTTTCAACACCTCAAGCTTTCTATTCACCAGCTTCTTATCCAGAAAGAGTGCAATATCATCTTTGTGGTCATACAAATACTGCCTGTTTGCATCTGCTCCAAAATATCCTTTTTTGCGCACAACATTTTTATTAAAAATGCTGTTCTCACACCGATATATTGTTGGCTTTAATCCCATTTTTGCAAAATTAGCAATTGCTGCCCGCACCACGCGCTCAAATCCTAACATATAATGCAAGTCCACAGTTTCTTTCTTGCCAAGATTGATATGTGCCTTTACAAACCCAATGCGATACCCTTCCGTATATGTGTCTGCCATCAGTTGAATGCGTTCCTCTGGCAATGAATTTAAGTATGCTGCCATCTTCTCCACATCTGACGACACATACTCCCCATAGCGATACAAATATCTCAAATCCCTCAAATCACTATCCATCACAATACGAACCGCAAAATCACAGTCCGCATCAACTAAACTACGTACACTGCGTCCAGTAGAAGTCTCTGAATAGTCACTCACAAACCAGTACAGAGTATTTTTAATATCCTCCAAATCGGGAATGGCCGCTTCCTCTGGCAATGCCATAAGCTCTTTCTCTGATTCTGCGTGTGAAAATGCATAGTAAATCTCCACAAAAAGCTCCATCCGAATAACCATCTCCTCCAGATCCTGCTCAAAGGCATATGGTATCATTGCGCGAATCTCCGTGTATAAAAAGGACAACAGCCTTCCCATTTTCTGCCCAAACCGCGCACAGGCAAAGGAAGGATTCGCATAGCTTTGCGCATACTGTGCATCAAAAATATCTTGATACAGCGCCCAATTCTCTGCACGCAGCGCCTCAAGTCCCACAATTTTACTTCTGTTGTCGCATGCATTTACCACCATCAAAATAAAATCTGCTGTCCTCTGAAAAAAATCTTTATAATTCTCAGCCACTTCCTGCGTTGTGGCAATCTCTTTAATGCGTTCGCAGGAAAGCTGATACCTCTCTGTTATAATATCCATCTCAAATCACTCCTAAATAAAATATACCTCCGCTGGCTGACATTGCCAGCAGATTTAACAAGATACCGACAATTGGAAAAAAACGAAAAATATCCTTCTCCATCAACGAGCGTACCCCCATCACCAACCCCGCCACAGCATAGAGCATAGCGAGGACAATCACAACCCCATACTGCATTAGCGCGTCTCCCTTATTCAGAAAAGTCAGATAGACCGCTATACAGACAGAACTGCACGCAATGAAACCTAATATTGATGACATAATACCCCATCTTGGATTTTTCTTATCTGTAAAAATATAACCTTTTCTGCCAAAAATCCCAAACATATCTTAATTCCTCCAGCGTCCATTTGCAATCGAGCAGGCGATTCGCTTATCCCCACTCTCGATAAACACCGATCAGTTTTCACCATTTTTTTAGTGCCCGTTTGCATGGGAAATGGGCATTCCATATGAAATGCCCACGCCGCTAAAATATACTCACGGCAGATTTCATCTGCCGTGAGTATCGCGCCAGCCACAGCCGCACAGCGGCATAATTCCTCATGTGGCTGTGCGCATCACATTATACTGAATGGCAGATTTATCTGACGCTCAGTATAATATCTTAGATTTGCCAGCTAAAAGCCTGCCCCCGCTTATCAAAAGCATCACTCCACTTGTAAGCCCCACAACAATGGACACCACACCCAACACGATTGAAAGCGCTCCTGAGCGCCCCATTGTCTTATATATTTTCTCGTCCATGCATTCCCCTCCATTCCACAACTTTTTTATTTTGCACCATACTGCGCATAATACGCATCAATGGCTTCTTTCATCTCATCATCAATTATCACCCTGCCATTGTATGGCTGATGATACAAGTGTTCCACAACCTCTTCCATAGTGACAATTGCGCCCGTCTCAATTCCATATACCTCGCGGATTTCTGCAAGCGCATTCTTTTGTGTCTTCCCGCGTTCCTGGCGATTTAGGCTCACCATCAATCCCACAACATCAACATTTGCTTGTTCCTTTAAAATAGGGAACGTCTCCTCTATCGATTTGCCAGAAGTCGTCACATCCTCTATAATGACAACTCTGTCCCCATCATTCAAGCCACTGCCAAGCAAGATTCCCACATCACCGTGGTCCTTTATCTCTTTTCTGTTTGAACAGTATCTAATATCCTTATCATACAGCTCACTAAATGCTATTGACGTCGCAACTGAAAGCGGAATACCCTTGTATGCCGGTCCAAAAAGCACATCAAAATCTGTCCCGTAATTATCATAAATTGCCTTTGCATAATACTCACCAAGTCTGCGAAGTTGTGAGCCAGTAACATAGGCTCCTGCATTCATAAAAAATGGAGATTTCCGCCCACTCTTCAATGTAAAGTCACCGAATTTAAGCACATCACTGTCCACCATAAATTCAATAAACTCTTTTTTGTATTGTTCCATCTTCCCCTTACCTCCGTATATCGTTTCTTTTAATCCAATGTATTTTATTTTCCGACACCTGCAAATGCCTGATCGATATCTGCAATCATATCCATCACTGCCTGTCTAGATGCATCTGCAAAATGTTCTGGACCAAATTTATCATATTTTTCATTCTGATATGCCGCAATAATCCCTCTGGAAGAATTTACAATCGCGCCAAGTCTGTTCTCATCAAAGAAGTGTATCAAATCTTTTCCTGTTCCGCCCTGTGCACCGTAGCCTGGCACCAAGATAAACGAATGCGGCATCACTTTCCGCAGAATCTTGCCCTGCTCTGGATATGTTGCACCCACCACTGCGCCGATACTGCTGTAGCCGTTCACACCCATGCACTGTGCGCTCCACTCTGCAACCTTTCCCCCAACTATCTCATAGAGTGGTTTATCCTCAAACGTGATTCCGCCCGCCTGTGCTCCTGTGACACCGGCAGTAACGCCAGATTTTACAAATTGGTCCTGAAATTCACCACTGCTTGGATTGGAGGTCTTCACAAGGATAAAGATACCCTTCTGCTCCTCCTTGCACACATCAATAAAGGGTTGTACACCATCTGAACCCAGATATGGATTGACTGTCACAAAATCCTCGTCAAAGGCAGAACAGAAACTGCCACCCACCTTCACTTTGCCAAGATGCGCTGTCGCATACGCAGCCGAAGTAGAGCCAATATCTCCTCTTTTAATATCCCCAATTACAATCAATCCCTTTTCCTTACAGTACGCAACCGTCTTTTGAAATACAGAAAGCCCTGGCACTCCAAACTGTTCATACATAGCAATTTGCGGCTTGACCGCTGGAATCAAATCCGCAATCTGATCGATAATCGCCTTGTTAAACTGCCATACTGCCTCCGCTGCTCCCTCTAAAGTTTCATCTTTTTCTGCAAAAGCCTGTTTTAAAATATGGTCTGGTATAAATTTTAGCATTGGATCAAGCCCCACTACAATCGGTGCTCCTGTCTTTTGTATCTTTTCAATCAATTTATCAATCATATGTTTCCTCCATTTATTCCGCTCTCAACAGTTCTGCATATTTCCTTATATTAGATACATTAACATACTTCTGCTCTGATTGTCCAGCTACAATTACAAGAGTTGGTGCCTGCATAACACCATATTTGACTGCAAGGTCCATATTTTCCTCCGCATCCACAATTGTATAATCGACATTTTGAAGATATTTTTTCGCCAAATTACAGTTTGGACAGGTCTTTGTCGTAAACAAATACGTATCTTTTTTGCTGTCAGAGTTTCTAAAACTTGTATCTATGCATTCTATTTTCTCTATCTCCGAAAAAACAGGTTTTTTGATACTGTTACCCATTCGATACTCTGTGCGGTTCTGGTATTCTTGCAGTTTGCCGTCATTCCAGTTCTGCACAGGTCTGTAATACCCTGTAATTCGACTATATATTTCCGTGAGTTTCCCACATTTCGGACAATTTTTTTGCTCCCCTGTCAGATATCCATGCTCACTGCAAATAGAATACGTTGGAGACATTGTATAATATGGCAGTTTGTAGTGCGAAGCAATTGTCCGAACCAAATTCGCCGCAGCCCGCCAGTCAGGAAGCTTTTCTCCTAGAAATGCATGGAATACGGTTCCTGACGTGTAGAGCGTTTGCAGTTCATCTTGTATATCGAGCGCATCAAAGATATCTGTGGTATAATCTACTGGCAAGTGAGAAGAATTGGTATAATACGGCTTGTCTCCTTTCTTTCCAGCAGTGATAATGTCACTCCAACGCTCCTTATCATGCTTTGCAAGCCTGTATGTTGTACTCTCCGCAGGGGTTGCCTCCAGATTGTACAAATCCCCATATTGCTCCTGATAATCAGACAAGCGCACTCTCATGTGATTTAAGACATCCTTTGCAAACTGTTGTACTTCCTTGTGAGAAAGATCTGCGCGCAGCCATTTCGCATTGAGTCCCGCCTCATTCATGCCAATCAGTCCAATGGTCGAAAAATGATTGTCAAACTTGCCAAGATAACGCTTTGTATAAGGATACAAGCCCTCCTCCAAAAGTCTGGAAATCACATTGCGTTTTATCTTCAGCGAACGTGCACTAATATCCATTAATCGGTCAAGCCGCTTATAAAAGTCTGCCTCATCCACAGCAAGATAGGCAATACGCGGCAAATTGATTGTCACAACTCCAACACTTCCTGTGCTCTCCCCAGAACCGAAAAATCCGCCGGTCTTCTTGCGCAGCTCTCGCAAATCAAGCCGTAACCGACAACACATACTGCGCACATCTGACGGCTCCATATCCGAATTAATATAATTTGAAAAATAAGGCGTTCCATACTTTGCAGTCATCTCAAACAGTAGACGATTATTTTCTGTGTCTGACCAATCAAAATCACGTGTTATAGAATAGGTGGGAATTGGATATTGAAATCCACGTCCATTGGCGTCACCTTCAATCATTGTCTCAATAAACGCCTTGTTGACCATATCCATCTCCGCTTTGCAATCCCCATAGGTAAATTCCATCTCCTCGCCGCCCACAATTGCCGGAAGATTTACAAGGTCATTTGGAACAGTCCAGTCTAATGTAATATTGCTAAATGGCGCCTGTGTTCCCCAGCGGCTCGGCGTGTTAACCCCATAGATAAACGATTCAATGCACTTTTTCACTTCATTATAAGAAAGATTGTCCACCTTTACAAAGGGCGCAAGATATGTATCAAATGAAGAAAATGCCTGCGCGCCTGCCCATTCATTCTGCATAATGCCAAGGAAATTGACCATCTGACTACAAAGCACAGACAGATGCCGCGCGGGTGAGGAAGTAATTTTTCCTGGAATGCCACCAAGCCCTTCTCTAATAAGCTGTTTTAAAGACCAGCCTGCACAATATCCTGTGAGCATGGACAAATCATGAATATGAATATCTGCATTTCTGTGCGCGTTGGCAATCTCCTCGTCATAGATTTCAGACAGCCAGTAGTTTGCCGTAACTGCCCCAGAATTGGAAAGAATTAGTCCACCAACTGAATAAGTGACTGTCGAGTTCTCTTTCACTCTCCAATCCTCAACCTTTACATAGCTGTCCACAACCTCCTTATAATCCAGAATTGTGGATTTCATATTGCGCATTTTCTCACGGTGCTTTCTGTATAGAATAAATGCCTTTGCAGTCTCTGTATAGCCTGCCTGCTCCAACACTTTTTCCACACTGTCCTGAATGTCCTCCACATGGACGCTGCCATCTTTTATCTTGCTCTGAAAATCCGCTGTGACGCGCAGAACCAGCAAATCAATCATATCCTGATCAAATTGCATCTGTGTCGCATTGAATGCCTTAATAATCGCACCACTAATCTTGTCCAGGCAAAACGCTGCCTTACTTCCATCTCTTTTTATCACTTGAAACATTAAAACCGACTCCTTCACTCAATTATATTGTAGAACTTAATGAATCAATGATAGCAGATGAAATATATGAAGTCAATCGAACACTACTAAATATCATTTGTTGTTTTTTGTCGAATACAATATCTAGTGTTTTGTGTGACTAGCGAGTTTTTAAAAATTCATTCTCCTTCTTTGCCTTCGTGTCGTCTGGATATATTTTTAAATATTCCTGTATCATGGTTTTTGCCTCTGCAAAACTTCCCATATACTCTTTTGCAACAATCTGGTTAAACCGTAGTTCCTGGAGATAAGCAGAGCTTCCCATAGCAATTCCCTTCTCAAACGCCGCCGCTGCCTCCTCATATTTCTGCTGATTCATCAGACAGATGCCAAGGCTGTTATAAAGTGCTGCATCTGGTTGATTATTGTCTAAATACGTTTGATATACCATCGCCGCGTAGTTCATATCACCAAGTTTCTCATAAGTCTGTCCTAATATCATAGAAAGCTTTGGGTCATTTCCTTTTATTGAACTGTCAAGATAAATCTGCGCATTCTGGTAGTCTTCAAGATAATAATACAAAATTCCCTTCTCTCCATCTTTTAGCTTTTTATTCTTATCTAAAAATGCCTGCACATAAGTCTTTCCCTGCTCGCCAAACCCTGCTGCCTGCATCTCCACATAAGCGTCTGTCACCAACTCAAGATTGCCAGAATCCAGCGCAAACGCCTTCTCAAAATCCGCGACGGCATCCTCATAACGATTTTGCTGCAGTATTGCGCAGGCGCGCAGATAATAAGCCTCCTTCTCCTTTTTCTTCAACGCGATAATCGCTGTGTAAATCTCCTCCGCCTGCGCATATTTTTTTTGTTTCATATAGGCAGATGCAAGGTAGTAATTAATATCATACTCAAGTGCTGTCAGCCGATCCCCGGCAAATTTAATTGCGTTGAGAAAAGCCGTCTCCGCCTCTGCATAATTTCCAAGTCCCATATAGGCGATTCCCTGTCCCCTGTACGAAAGCTCCATATCCTCCTTGTCCAGTAACGCCTGTTCAAACTTTTCCATCGCCCCCTGAAAATCATACTGTTCCACCAACTCCATCCCGGCAGTCAAATTAATGTTCTCCGCTTTTTTGGCGCATCCTCCTGCCAGTATTGCAAAGACAAACACACAAGCGCTTATCTTTATTTTCCCTATTATTTTTCGATTTCTTTTTTGTCTTACAATCATACTACCCCTTCTATCATAATCTATATCCACTCGTCAAGCCACACAGATGTCCGCAGCAGCTTTGCCTTCCATGAAAAATACTTTCTAATCTTTGTCGTATCCCCCTCACAGAGCAAACGATATTCGCGTCGTCTTAGCGCAGAAGAAAACGAACAGGCTGCTGCCGCGTCAAGAATCCTGCGCACAGTCTCCGTTTCCAGTGCATTGGCAAAAAGATATTCCATTGTTTTCTCATTGTAGTTATATTCTCTAACATACGCGTAAAAAAGCACTGTCAAAACCTGAATATAATACTCCTGCATACCATTTGTCAGTATCTTATCGTGATATCGTTTTACTGTCTCCACATGATATGTATATACGATTCTAATAAAATCCACCAGTTTTTTTATAGGATAATACGCCATAATACTTCTGTCTTTTCGCTCAAAATAATAAATCATTGCCTTTGTCATAAAATAATTTTCACAATGCTCAAAATATTCTGATACAAACAAAAAATCCGCGCCAATCAGAGCGTCCGCTCTAAATCGAATATGATTATCTCTAATAATTCTATTTTTAAAAAGCTTTCCCCAGCACATATGAAATACTGGTTCTGTGTACATCAGTCGGCACGCTTCCTGCATATCTGTTGATATCACATCCGAAATCGGCAGCATTTTCGCCTTCAATTTTCCATCGTCTTTGTATACAGGATAATACCCATATCCATTTTCCAGATTGTATTTTTTATATTTTCTGTTTACTTTACAGGTAATATAACTGAACGCTATAAAATCTGCATACTCCTCAAGCACTGCTGCCTCTATCTGTTCCCACGCATCTTCGCAGAGCCTGTCCCGCGCATCCAGAAACAAAATATAATTTCCTGACGCCAATTCAATCCCAATGTTGCGCACATCTGTCTCTTTACATTCTTCTGGTATTACTATTAACTTAATACGTTTGTCTCGCTGGATATATCGATTGACCACAACAGCAGTCTCATCTGACGCACTGATATTGAGCACGATACACTCCATATCCAATGTCTCCCGCGGACATCTCGTAACGCTTCTAAGACATGCAGCAATCCGTTTATGCCACTTTTCTGGGGAGACCAAATCACGTTGTGCAAATTCACCTACACCTGCTTTGGGAGGGCTGTACCACTTTGCTTCTGATTCCCAAGAAACCCTATCATCTGCAATCTGTTTCCAACTGCACGCTAGTATCACAACACTCAAATCCATAGACACACTCCCCCTTTCACTCTGCTAATGTGCAGGCAATCTATGCTTGTTTGTTTCTTCCAAGCACATGCCGAATGGTTTCCTGAAGCTCTTCCATCTGTATCGGCTTTGGAACATGCGCGTCCATGCCCGCCTCAATCGACCGTTTATAATCCTCCGCAAATGCATTTGCAGACAGTGCAATAATTGGAATCCTTGCAAGCTTCTCATCCTGCAAAGCCCGAATTTCCCTTGTGGCTGTGTATCCGTCCATAACCGGCATCTGAATATCCATCAAGACAAGAGAATAATAAGATGGACTGGCATTTTTAATCATCTCCACCGCCACACTGCCATCATTTGCCGTCTCGACAAGATACCCCTCATCCATAAGCAATTCCTGTGCAATCTCACGGTTAATCTCATTGTCCTCCACTAGAAGAATCCGTTTCCCTTCTAAATTGATACTGCTATCAGAATCCACCAAAATTGGATTTTCTTCTGACAGCTCCTCTGGAACCTTTAAAAGCAGACGAATACGGAATCTGCTGCCTTGTCCAACATTGCTCTCAACCTCAATACTACCGTCCATCAACTCCACAAGATTCTTCACCACGCTCAGTCCAAGCCCAGTTCCCAACACACCGCTCTTGGTTGTATTCCGCTCCCGCTCAAACGGTTGAAATAAGTCTTTTCTAAACTCTTGCGCGATTCCTCTTCCATTGTCTTCTACTGTAAACACAAACTGCGCATATCGACTCATTTTCGCCTCTGTTTCAATAACCGTTAGCCGCACCAAACCTCCCTGCTGTGTATACTTCAATGCGTTATCCAAAAGCTGAAATAAGATTTCCTTCATCCGAATATCATCAATATAAATCACATTATGTCTCACTTGTGATCGGTCCATTGCAAAGTGAATTGCCTTTGCCTTCACTTGCGGCCGTATAGAGCACTCTATGTCCGCCAGCAGGTCATCTAATGCAACAATGTTCTCCACCAGATATACTTTGCCAGACTCAATGCGCGTAACCTCCAGAGAAGCCTTTACAATCGAAAGAAGCTGTTCGCTCGCAGCACAAATTTGGTTTAGATAATTCTCAATCTTGTTCTGTTCCATCTTGTGCTTTTTGGCAAGCTCCGTATATCCAATAATCACGTTGAGCGGCGTCCGAATATCATGAGACATATTTTGCAGAAATGTATTTCTTGCAATATTGGCAGTCTGTGCCTGACTCAATGCAGATTCCAGCAAATTCTGACGTTGAACCTGCTCTGTCATATAATGTTTCATTCGCTCTGTATTGTCATCAATAAAAACATAAAAAATATCACCATATGCCTCTGTGTGCAAAAAATGTCCATAATCTGCAATCCATCGTATCGATCCATCTTTCTGGACAATACGGTACTCCACATAATCAAAATCATAGATACTGCTTGCAATCTGATTCCGAATACTATTCTCTATCTCTTCAATATCATCAGGGTGGACCATTCCCCGGAATGTAAAGCCTGTAAGCTCACGAAATTCTTCGTCTGTCTGACAGCCAAAAATCCGCAGTACGGCACTGTTCAAATATAACAGTTCCTCATTTCCATCTGCATGATAGATAAAAAACCCTCCTGGCATCCGCTCCAAAATCGGTTCAATCGTGGACAACGTGTTTGCATCCAATGCTCGCCTTAATTTGTCACGGTACATTTCACGCTCCATGCTTCTCTCCGCCTCCAATTTGTCCAAATACTGTTTTTATTATATACTATTTCACATAAGAAAACAAACAAAAAATCAAGTAGGGGAAGCAGAATCGTAACGCTCTCGCTTCCCCTACTCGATTTGCAATCAAATGTTCATTCTCGGTGTCTTGTCGATTCCCTTATCACAAGCTCAGCCGGATATGTTATATGCTGATGTGCTCTTTTTCCTGAAATAATGTCAAAGAGCAGCTTTGTCGTATCCTTTGCCATTTTCTCAACAGGCTGTCGTATTGTCGTGAGACTTGGCACAATGTAATTCGTCATATCAATCCCATCATAGCCAGCAAGTGAGATATCTTCCGGCACACGCAGTCCTGCTTCGTGCAGCGCCCGCAGCGCTCCGACAGCAAGCGAATCTGACACTGCATACAACGCGGTGAACGGCTCTCCGCGTGCAAGCAACCTCTTTGTGGACAGATATCCATTCTCCATAGAAAAATGGCTAAGTTTCTCCTCTGTATGACAGATAAGGTTCTGATTTATTTCAATGTCATGTACCTTCAATGAATCACAGTATCCCTCCAAACGCAATCTACTAATACTCTGCTCCTGTGCCTCCGCCACCAGAATTGCGATTCTTGTATGCCCTATACTAATCAGATACTCTACCATTTTCGCACTCTCTAGGCGGTCGTCAACACTGATGCTCGAATACAGATTCCTACTAATATTCTCTGGGATAGATCCTACAGTACTAAAAATAAATGGCACATTTAATTTTCTTAATTTCTCTTCAGAGTGCGAAAATAAACCTCCCAGAAAAATAATTCCCCGCAGTCGCTTTTCCTTGACCACTTTCTGCGCCACATCTACCTCATCTTCGTCCGCGTCAACATGTGACAATTCCATTGCATAGTGCTTTCTCTTACACTCCTCCTCAATAACCTGAATCATCTTAGTAAAAAAAGAATTGGAAATCCCTTTGATGAGCACCGCAATTGCCTTCGCATCCGACCGCTTTAAATTTCTGGCACTATCATTTGGAACATATCCATATTCCTGGATTGCATCCAATATTTTTTGCTTGGTTTCAGGATTGATATCTGGGTGGTTATTGATGGCCCGCGAAACGGTACTAACTCCCACACCACATATTTTTGCTATGTCCTTTATAGTCGGCTCGAACACATTCCTCACCCCTATCGGTGCTTTTTTGTATCTTTACGGGCAGCTCTTCCATAGAGTAACGAAAGCTCTAACATCCGTTTTGACAATTCCTCTGTGCAGGCGTCATGTTCCATGCGCCATTCCCAGTTTCCTCCCAAAGTAGAAGGTGTGTTTATTCGCGCTGCCCCCCCAAGTCCAAGATAATCCTGAATTGGTATGATCGCCGTGTCTGCCACACTTCCAAGCGCAGTCCGAATCAAACATTCACAGAGATCAGATGTTCTTTTAACATTTAAATATTTCTTTGCAAAAGCCAAATCCTTTTTATTCAAAGAAGAAATCCATCCATTTACAGTATCGTTGTCATGCGTTCCTGTATATACTACACAGTTATTTGTATAATTATGCGGCAGATAATCACTTTCTCCCTGCGCGTCAAATGCAAATTGCAGCACTTTCATTCCAGGATATCCAGTCTTTTTTACCAACTTTAAGACACTCGGCGTCAAAAATCCCAAATCCTCAGCAATCACCGCCTGATTGCCAAGTCCTTTCTTCATCACCTCAAACAGTTTATAGCCTGGTCCCTTCTTCCACACGCCATTCTCTGCGGTTTCATCACCATACGGAATTGCCCAATATTCATCAAATCCTCGGAAGTGATCAATCCGCACTATATCGTAAATGCGAAAACAGTGTGCAAGTCTTTGTAGCCACCATGCAAACCCCGTCTCCTCATGATACTCCCATTTGTACAATGGATTCCCCCAAAGCTGGCCAGTGTCCGAAAACGCATCTGGCGGACAGCCTGCAACCGCAATAGGCACATTCTCCTCATCAAGCTGGAACAGCTCTGGATTCGCCCACGTGTCCGCACTGTCAAACGCCACATAAATTGGGATATCTCCTACAATGCGGATTCCCTTTTTGTTAGCGTACTCTTTGAGTGCCATCCATTGTTTAGAAAACAGATATTGCTGATAACTGTAAAACGCAATGTCCTCTGCAAGTTTCTTCTCATAATCCGCCATCGCCTGCGGCCTTCTAAGGCGAATGTCCTCATCCCACGCAATCCACGATACGCCATCTAAAGAATCCTTGATCGCCATATACAGTGCATAGTCTTTAAGCCACTGTTGATTCGCCTCAACAAACTCTTTATATTCCGGGTTCTCACAGACATTCGCCCGCGCAAATGCCTTGCGAAGAAGGTCGAACCTTGTATGATAAATCTTTTCATAATCCACCTTTTTGGCATCATTACCAAAATCGACTGATGCGCATTCTTCCTCCGTAAGCAGCCCCTCCTCAATCAGCGTGTCCAGACTGATATAGTATGGACTGCCTGCAAAGGTCGAAAAAGACTGATACGGAGAGTCTCCATATCCTGTGGGACCTAGAGGTAAAATCTGCCACAGCGACTGCCCTGACGCTGCCAAAAAATCCACAAACGCATAGGCTTCTTTTGAAAATCCGCCTATTCCAAATCTTGACGGTAAGCTGGATACCGGCATAAGTACGCCACTTCTTCTCATAAGCATCTCCTTCTCAAAAATTTTTTAAACTGTTATCCTTTTACAGCACCCGCAACAACTCCTTCTATGATGTATTTCTGACAAGCGATATAGAATATAATGATTGGAATGATCGCCAGTATGATCATCGCCATCATCGCCCCCATATCAATTGCGCCATAACCGCCTTTCAGGTACTGAATCGCTATAGGAATGGTCTTATATTTCTTGATATCAAGCACAAGATAAGGAAGCAGATAGTCATTCCACACCCACATTGCTTCAAGAATCGCCACAGAGATTGCTGTAGGCTTCATCACCGGAAATACAATCTTGAAATATGTCTGAATGGGGGTGCAGCCATCAATCATAGCCGCCTCCTCAATCTCTAGTGGAATGGCTTTGACAAATCCGCAGAACATAAAGACCGCAAGCCCTGCCCCAAATCCCAGATATACAATCACAATGCCGACAGGGTTCCCTAAGTGTAGTATATCAGCAATTTTAGATAATGTAAACATTACCATTTGAAAAGGTATAATCATTGAAAAAGCAAACAGCATATACATTGCTGAAGTAACTTTATTTTTCACTCGTGTAATGTACCATGCACACATTGAGGTGCACAAAATAATTACAAATACCGACGCAACCGTGATAAACAGCGAATAGCCAAACGCTTTGGGAAGCTCTATCTTCTCAATACCGCTAATATAGTTCTCTATCCCCACAAAAGACTTGCTATCGGGCAGCGCAAATGGCCTCTTGCTAATAAAAATTTTCTTTTTAAATGAATTGTACAATACAATAATGATTGGCATTATATAGATAATGGAAATAACAGAAAATATTGCGGTTAACAATCCACCATGCTTTGCTTTTCTAACTTCTGACATTATGCCTGTACCTCCTTATCTCTTGTAGCTCTGAGCTGTATAATTGCAATGAGCGCCACCAATATAAAGAACACAACTGCTTTTGCCTGTCCGACACCTTCCCATCCATTTCTGCCATAGAATGTATTGAATATGTTCAGTGCGAGCATTTCTGACTTGTTGGACGGTTCACCTGCTGTGAGTGCTAAATTCTGATCAAACAGTTTAAAAGAATTAGTTAAAGTCAGGAAAGAACAAATAGTAATAGAAGGCATAACCATTGGAAGTGTCACATGTCTCAACAATTGTGTGTTGTTCGCACCATCAATCTTCGCCGCCTCAATCAAGTCGCCTGGAATATTCTGTATTCCTGCAATGTAAATAATCATCATATAACCCACCTGCTGCCAGCACATCAAAATGACAAGTCCCCAAAATCCATAGGAAGAACTGTAAGTAAGTGTACGCTCCATTCCTGCCAAAATACCATTTAAAATTAGCTGCCAAATATAGCCGAGAATAATTCCGCCAATTAAGTTTGGCATAAAAAATACAGTTCTAAATATATTGGTTCCCTTGATGCCCTTTGTTAACAGCATTGCCACTGCAAAGGCAAGGACATTAATTGCCAACACAGATACAATCGTAAACAGTGCTGTGTACCAGAGCGAGTGTATAAATGTACTGTCGCCCCAAATCCTAACATAGTTCTTAATCCCTACAAACTTTGCATCTGTAACAGTTGTAAATTCACAAAAAGACAAATATACACCCAGTATAAACGGCAGTATAAAACCAATGGTAAACGCCAAAAGCGTCGGTAGTGCAAATATTGGGAAATATCTCTTGATTGCCTTATCCATAATCTTATCCTTTCTATTAATAACGTAATAACGATACTAACATCTATAAAAATTTTCATCGAGCAGATTCATTTTCTCCTACGCGCGACTTGTGCGAGCATTAGCCCCTACTTCCTTCGTATTGGTCTGTGCAAAAAAAGGTACAGCCAGATGCTTCCGGCTGCACCTAAAATCTCTTGATTAGTTATTTACTGCCGCATATTCAGAAGCCCACCCGTCGACAAATGCAGTATCCACTGCGGACCATTCACCTGTTCCCTGCGCGTACTCCAATAGGGCACTTCCCACGCCGTTCTTCCACTCCTCAGAAGGCATTGTTGTAAAAGTCCAAGTAACTGGAGTCTTGCCTGACGAAACATAATCATTGGAAATCTCTACCAAGGGATTTGCTGCTGGATAATTCTCAAACTCTTTGAATGGACATACAAATCCCATAACATAGGACAGAGAATCACATCCTTCATGAGAAGTCACACACCAATTCATAAAGTCAAGAGTTGCCTGAATATCCTCCTCAGACGCATTCTTATTAACACACCAGTAATTCTCACTGCCTGTGCAGAGTCCCTGATTCTCCTCGCCGTCTACGCCAATGTAAATCGGAAGCATTCCAAGAGATTCATCCTCCATGCCGTTTGCACTCAAATCGGTGTAAGCCCATGTACCATTCTGATAAAATACAGCCTCTCCAAGTGCGAAATCTGCTGTTGCATCCTCACCAGTCTTACTAGATAACATTGAAGGCGCACAGACAGAATCTGTGATGTACAAATCCCATACATTCTTGTAATTTTCCAGATAAGTGCCCTTGATTGCCTCTGTGGAACTAATCCCGTCAGCCTGGTACTCATAGTAAATTGGAAGATTTGCAAGATGTGTCTTAAATCTCCAATCAGAACTTGAATCCATACCTGCTGAGGTAAATGCTCCCTTCACTCCAAGATCATCTGCATTCTCCTGAATGCTGTCAGCAACTGCCTTGAGGTTATCAAAAGAGTTAATCTCCTCCACGCTCTTAACCACCGCATAGTCTTTTGTAAAATAATCATTTAATATATCGGCATTGTAAATCAAACCGTAAGTCTCTACCACATAGGCAAGCCCCTTCACTTCATCGCCATCCTTCAATGCGAACTCATCGCTTGTCAGTTGCCCATAAACCTCTGACCCTGAGAGATCATAGCAATAGTCTTTCCATGTTGCCAAACCTATTGGACCATTTACTTGGAACAGTGTAGGTGCTTCTGACTTTGCCATCTCTGACTTTAATGTAGACTCATATGTACTGGAAGCCGCTGTCTGCACCACAACCTCCACACCAGTCTCAGCGGTATATGTAGCAGCCAGTTCCTCCCAATCCTTTGCCTGCTCTGGCTTAAAATTCAGATAATAAACCTTACCGTTTCCTGACGGTTTACTCGCATCTGCCTGTGTATTGTCTACTGTATCGTCTGCCTCGTCTGCCTCGTCTGTCTTGCTCGCGCTGTCATCCGTCTTAGTGTCTGCCGCAGGAGCTTGTGTCTGCGCAGAATCACCTCCGCCACATCCAGTAAGCATTGTTGCCAGTATTGCTGCACTCAGTACTGTACTTAATAACTTTTTCTTCATAAAAATACCTCTTTCTTTCCACTACATACCACAAATTTCTGGAAACGTTTTCGGTAACGTTTCCGATAGACAAAATTATAATATCACTTTGCAGTATAAATAGCAAGGAAAAATCTTACATTCTTTTAACTTTGGCGAAGTTTCATGAAATATCGAGAGAATTTTACAGCAAATTTAACAAAAGAGATTGAAATTCTTCTTAAGAATTTCAATCTCTTTCCACAAATTCACTATATTTTTTCTACAAAAAAATTTAATCCCTCCCGTAGATATCCCGCGTATAAATTTTTTCTTCCACGTCCTTTAACTCTTCTGTCAAACGATTTGCAATAATGACATCTGACATTTCTTTAAACGCCGCAAAGTCGCGAATCACTCTGGATCGGAAGAATTGATCGTCCTTGAGTGTTGGCTCATACACGACCACCTCGACCCCCTTTGCCTTAATGCGCTTCATAATCCCCTGTATTGAGGATTGGCGGAAGTTATCAGAGTCCGTCTTCATCGTCAACCTGTACACTCCAACAATCTGTGGTTTCTTCGCCAGTATCATGTCCGCAATATGGTCCTTTCTTGTCCGGTTCGCATCCACAATCGCCGATATAATATTGTTTGGCACATTCTCATAATTTGCCCGTAATTGTTTTGTATCCTTTGGCAGACAGTACCCACCATAGCCAAAAGATGGATTATTATAATGAGTTCCGATTCTAGGGTCGAGCCCCACACCCTCAATAATCTGTTTTGTATTGAGTCCGCGCATCTCTGCGTAAGTGTCCAGCTCATTAAAATACGCCACCCGAAGTGCCAGATAAGTGTTGGCAAAAAGTTTGATTGCCTCCGCCTCCGTCATATCGGTAAACAGCGTTGGAATATCCTGTTTAATAGCTCCTTGCTTTAACAAATCTGCAAAAATTTTGGCGCGCTCCGACTGCTCACCTACAATAATTCGCGACGGATAGAGATTGTCGTACAGCGCTCTTCCTTCCCGCAGAAACTCGGGTGAAAAAATGATATTGTCGATGCCAAAGCGCTTCCTAACCGCCTTTGTATATCCAACTGGAACTGTTGATTTAATTATCATAACAGCGTCTCTGTTCACCTTCTCGACCAGCTCAATAACTGCTTCAATTGAGCTGGTATCAAAATAATTTTTGTCTGGGTCATAGTTGGTCGGCGTCGCAATAATAATGTAATCCGCATCTCGATACGCCGCCTCACCGTCCGTCGTCGCCGTAAGATTTAATTCCTTATTTGCCAAATACTCCTCAATTTCCTTATCGATAATCGGCGATTTTTTGCTGTTAATAAGCTCTACTTTTTCCTGAAAGATATCCACTGCTGTCACTTCATTGTGCTGTGCTAATAATATCGCATTGGAAAGCCCTACATATCCAATACCTGCCACTGCAATTTTCATTTTTATATCTCCTTATATTTTATTATTTGAACCAGCCATTCCAAAAACGCTCAACCTTGTTGGCAATTCCTGACACACTCACAACCTCGTATTGACTCCATTCCCTAGGAAACATTCGCTTGTACTGTGGTTCCAGAAAGCGCTCGTCGAGCAGTGCCACCACCCCAATATCCTCCGCAGTGCGAATTACGCGCCCCGCCGACTGCAACACCTTGTTCATGCCCGGATATCGATATGCATAGTCAAAACCATTCTCACCCTGCGCGTCAAAATGTTGCCGCAAAAGTTCACGCTCGCAGCCCACCTGTGGAATGCCAGTTCCCACAATCAATGCGCCAATTAAGCTGTCGCGTTTTAAGTCAATCCCCTCAGAAAAAATTCCGCCCATAACACAAAAGCCAATCAGGATAGCCCCCTTTGCCCCCTCCTCCTGAAAGCGTAGGAGAAATTCCTCCCGCTTCGCCTCGCTCATATAATCCTCCTGCACAATGCACTCCATATGGTCCGCATCATAATAGGCTTCCATAAAGCAGTGATGCACTTGTTCCAGAAAGAGATGGGACGGCAAAAATACCATATAATTGCCTTGTCGTTGCTGTACCACCGCATAAATATAATCTGCAATGCGCTGAAACTCCTCTGCACTTCTTCTGTTATATTTGCTTGTGACATCATTTGCGACAAAAAGTGCTTTTTTATTCTCATCAAAGGTTGATTTGGCATAGACCTCATAGTCCGTCGGCTCACCACCCAATAGCTTTTTATAATATTGTATAGGCAGCAGCGTTGCCGAAAATAAAATTGTGCTTCTGCCTTTCTGCATACACTGGCGCAGATTCAACGCTGGATTGACACAGAAAAGCTTTAACATAAAATCTCCATTTTCCAAAAGCTGGCTGTATATTACATAATTTTCATCCATAATCTCATAAATATTCAAAAAATGCGCCATCTCAAAATAAAAATCCATCAATTCCTTTTTGTTTGGAAAGGTGTCATGCTCGTCCAAGAAATCGTCAATCGCTGCATATAACTGGTTTAATGTCATCACAAACCCGTCAATTTCCTCCTCTTTGCGGTAGGTTTCGCACTGTCTTTTCATTGCGAGCAGCTCTTTGTTACATCGGTCAAGTAATTTTGAAATCTTTGGTGAAAGCTCTTTTATCAAATGTTTCATCTGCAAAAAAGATTCTTTGAACAGCGCTGCACTGTACATTTCCCTGCCGCGGTCGAGCAGATTGTGTGTCTCGTCAATCAGAAACACATAGTTTTGCTTACCAAGACCATCCGAAAAAAAACGTTTGAGATACACTCTAGGGTCAAAAACATAGTTGTAATCACAGATAATTGCATCTGAATACAAACTCATGTCAAGGCTTAGCTCAAACGGACACACATGATGTTTTTCCGCGTACTCCTGCACCTTCTCCCGCGTAAAATGCTCCTCGTGTGTCAGAAGCTCATACATGGCATCATTAATGCGGTCGTAATGCCCATTTGCATAGGGACACGCTTCTGGATTACACTCTGTCTCCTCCTGCGCCTCTCCCTCCTGTTTTAAAAAACAAATTTTATCCTTCGCTGTCAGAACAATCATTTTCATTTGAAGACCGCTCTGTTGCAAAAGTCCAAAACATTCCTGCGCGACAGTGCGAGTGATGGTCTTTGCCGTGAGATAAAAAATCTTCTCCGTCATCCCTTCCCCCATAGATTTCACCGCTGGAAAAACAGTCGATATTGTCTTTCCAACACCTGTCGGCGCTTCCAAAAACAACTTCCGCTTATGGTAAATCGTGCGATAGACATATGTTACAAGTTCCTTTTGTCCATCACGGTAAGCAAAAGGAAATGCAAGTTGTTTGATTGACTCAGTGCGGACCTTGCTCCATGTAAACTGAAAATCTGCCCACTTTTTGTACTCCAACATTAACTTTTCAAACCAATCTTTTAGTTCTGCAAAAGTATATTCCTCATGAAAATATTTTCGTTCTTCTGTCTCAATATGGCAGTAGGTCATGCGCACAAAAACCGCATCCAAAAAATTTTCTGCCGCGTACATAAACGCATAACATTTCGCCTGCGCAAGATGGACTCCCACAGGCGCGGTAATGCGCTTTAAGTCCTTGTAAGTGCCTTTAATCTCATCAATAATTACCTTGTTCTCTTCCGCATCACTGGGGTATGTCTCCTCCACAAACGGCAGCGCATGTGTCCCAAAGTTGTAATCAATAATTCCATCTGCTCTTCCTTCTATTATAATGTCATACTGTTCTGCTGTCCATCTGTAACGCAGTCCAATCTCAGAATGATACTCACTGCCCATGCGCCGCTGTATCATTCGATGAATACGGCTCCCCTCCTGCATCGCAGTGTCCGAACCACCTGATTTTCTATTGTCAATGCTGCCCTCCCGCAGTATAAACTCTACAAGCTGGCGAACAGATACGCGTATCTCCATTCAAATCCCCTTTGTAAACAAAAACTCTCTCTAAATGACAGTTTACCCTATCACTTAAAGAGAGTCAATTAAATTTTAGGAGCTGTATGGGTCATCTACTTTTTTACAGATCCTTATGCAATGGCAAGCCCGTTCACATAGCTCTCAAACTCGTCACTATATCCTGCATACTTCAAAGTAAGAATTGAACGAAAATCCAGCCCCATCACGCCAAGAATAGATTTTGCATCCACTGTATAATGATTATAGGAAATATCAATATCAAAATCGCACTTTGATGCCTCATTTACGAAATTCTGGACTTCTGAAGGTGTCATTTTAATTTTGCGTTCTCTCATACATATCAACATCCTTTCCACACAAAATAACTCTGATTGTCAGTTTCCTGATTTCTGTGTTTTTACGTATTATAGTATACAATATCTGTAAAGTAAAGCTTTTTGCCAGATTCTGGCGTATTTCGTCGTTTTCGTTGTACATTTGTTCTGTTTTATATTGAATCATAAAATGCTTTGTGTATTTTATATAATTCATTGTTTCCAATATTTAGATTATTATACAAATTTTAATAAAAAATCATATTACTTTTTCTTTTCAGTGAGCAAAATACAAAAATTTCTTTCAAACCCTTGCAAATCCGCCCTTGAAGAGAAAACGACAATTAATGTGTTAAATTGTAACACTTTTAGGCTTGCATTTTACTTTTTTTCAACTATACTGTCAATTATACGCTCTTAGGATCTGTAGAAAATAGTAATATATGTGGATTTTACAGGATATTTCTACCGTTCCTTGGAAAATGTTACCAAAAGAAAAGCGAGGTACATAACAATGACTGCCATGAAATGGTTCTACTCTTTTCTCAAAAAACACAATCGCAGTATGGTGCTAGGACTTTTATTAGTTACTGTAATTTCCATACTCGCCATTGTGAAGCCAATGGTTTCCGGCGCAATCGTCGATGATGTTATCACCGCCGGCGACTATGAATTGCTACCAAAGCTTATCGCACTCCTCATTCTAATCACAATCCTAAGGGGTGTGCTGCGCTTCTGGTCACAGGTTATCTTTGAAACCTGCTCACAAGATGTGCTCTATGCCATGCGAGATACTGTCTACCGAAAACTGCTTCAGGAGGATTTTAACTTTTATAATAAGAAGCGAACCGGTGATTTGTTAAGCCGACAGACTGGTGACATGGACGCCATACGGCATTTTATCGCCTTTGTGATCTATCAGGTTTATGAGAATGTTTTCCTATTTTTCTTTGCACTGATTATGATTTTCACTGTTAGCTGGAAACTTGCGCTTTGTATGTGTGTGGTGCTGCCGTTTGCGCTGCTTGTGACTTTAAGCCAAACCAAAAACGGTCGTCCTCACTTTCAGAAAATTCGAGAACAATTTTCCTCACTCAATACCTTTGTGCAGGAGAATGTTAGCGGAAACCGCGTTGTAAAAGCGTTTTCCAAAGAGGACTATGAAATCGAAAAATTTAATAAAGAAAATGATAACTACAGAGATGCGGAACTTGCCGCCGCGGAAATCTGGACCAAATATGTGCCACAGTTTGAGTTCCTCTCAAATATGCTCACAATCATTCTAATGCTTATTGGTAGTATTATGGTAATTCAAAGCAGTATGACTCTTGGAAACTATGTCACAATCAATGGATATCTTTGGATGTTGATGAATCCTTTACGTCAGATAGGATGGCGTATTAACGATATCCAGCGCTTTACTACCTCCGTAGAAAAAATCTATGCGACCTACAGTGAGGAACCCAAAGTAAAACATCCCAAAAAGGCAATTCCCTGCCGCAGGCTTCAAGGAGATGTTGAGTTCCGAAATGTGTCTTATAGTGCGGACGACGAAGATATTATTCACAATGTCAGCTTTAAGGTAAAGAGTGGTCAAACCGTTGGAATCCTCGGTTCTACCGGCTCTGGTAAATCCACTATTATGAATTTAATTTGCCGCTTTTATGATGTCACAGATGGCGAAGTCCTGGTGGATGGACGAAATGTCAAAGAGCTGGACCTTTACAATCTTCGCCAAAATATCGGCATGGCAATGCAGGATGTCTTTCTCTTCTCCGATACCGTTGAGGGTAATATCGCCTACAGCCGACCAGACTGCCCTTTTGAGGAAGTGCAAAAAGCAGCTATTATGGCAGACGCAGACAACTTTATCCGCGAGATGCCTGATGGGTACGATACTATTATAGGAGAACGCGGTGTAGGACTTTCCGGCGGTCAAAAACAGCGCATCTCATTAGCAAGAGCTCTGTTAAAAGAACCTTCTATTTTAATATTAGATGATACAACCTCCGCTGTGGATATGGAAACGGAAAGCTATATTCAACAACAGCTAAACAACATTGACCATGCCTGCACGATATTTATTGTTGCCTATCGCATCTCCTCTATTAAGGATTCAGACCTTATTCTAGTATTAAATAATGGAGAGATTGTGGAACAAGGAACACATGAGGAACTACTAGCAAACAACGGCTACTATGCAACAGTATTCCGCCATCAATATGGTGAATTTGAAAAGTACGTTGATGAAATCAATCAAAATACAATTAGGAGGTGAAAAGCATGGCACGAAATAAATACGATATAGACGAAGTGATGGAAGATAAGTTCGATCTCAATCAACTAAAACGCGTGTTCCAATATGTGAAGCCCTATCGCGGACAACTCACCTTTGCACTTTTTCTGATGTTGTCCTCCTCTGCTCTCACCATGCTCTTTCCTATGTTTATCAGTGAGATTATGGATACCTATATTCCTGAAAAAAATATTCAGGCAATTGTCGCTATCGCAATACTGTCACTTATAATTGTATTGTATACTTGCGTGTGTATTCGGTTAAAAATACGCATCACAAGCCGCATTGGACAGGCGATTGTACATCAATTGCGCTCCGATATTTTCAGTCATTTGCAGGAATTGCCCTTCTCCTACTATGACGACCGTCCCCACGGAAAGATACAAGTGCGTGTCGTCAACTATGTAAACAGTTTGAGTGATCTGCTCTCAAATGGTATTATCAACACCATCACTGATATGTGCAACTTAATTTTTATCCTAATTTTTATGTTTCTATTGCATGTACGACTCACATTAATTTGTCTATGCGGTTTGCCTATACTTATGGGTGTAATTATCTTTGTAAAAAGACGCCAACGACGCGCATGGCAAATACAGAGCAATAAGCAATCCAATCTCACTGCTTATATTGCAGAAAGTATCAATGGAATCCGAGTGACACAATCTTTTGTGCGCGAGCACGAAAACACTTCCATTTTTAATCATCTCAGCGATAGCTATCGAAGTGCATGGATGCGCGCAGTAAAGTACAACTTTATTATGTGGCCTTGTATTGACTCTATCTCAACCGTCACAACCGCACTCATCTATGTTATTGGCATTGGATGGATTTCTGGGGAACTTTATGGTGTGACAGTTGGTATCTTGATTGCATTTACCTCTTACATCTCAAGATTTTGGGAGCCAATCAATACCCTCGCCTCATTTTACAACTCTCTGCTCACTGCCATCGCCTACTTAGAACGCATTTTTGAGACAATTGACGAGCCAGTAAATGTAAAAGATTCACAGGACGCTGTACCCATGCCACCAATCAAAGGCAGCGTTACATTTCAAGATGTATGCTTTAGCTATGAGGATGGTGTTCCAATTTTAAATAAGGTAAACTTTACAACAAATCCAGGTGATACATATGCAATTGTGGGACCTACTGGTGCTGGAAAATCCACCATTGTAAATTTGATCAGTCGTTTCTACAATGTAGACTCCGGCAAAATTTTAATTGACGGCACAGATATCTCCAGCGTAACGCTGAAATCACTGCGTAGACAAATGGGAATTATGATGCAGGACAGTTTTATTTTTTCCGGCACCATTATGGACAATATTCGTTATGGAAATCTGACTGCCACTGACGAGGAAGTGATCACCGCCGCCAAAACAGTATGTGCCCATGATTTTATTATGGAAATGGAAAATGGCTACCAGACGCAAGTCAACGAGCGCGGAAGCCGTCTCTCAGCAGGTCAGCGCCAGCTCATCAGTTTTGCGCGGGCACTACTAGAAAATCCAGCAATCCTAATACTTGATGAGGCAACCTCAAGCATAGATACTGAGACAGAAATTTTACTGCAAAAAGGGTTAAACAAACTTCTGGAAGGTCGAACCTCCTTTATTATTGCCCACAGACTTTCCACAATAAAAAATGCAAGCCGTATTCTGTATGTAGACAAAGGAAATATCCTTGAAGCCGGAACACACGAAGAACTGCTTGCACAGAAAGGAGAATATTATAAACTTTTTATGTCGCAGTATGATTTCTTGGTGAATAGACAGAGTGGGAATTAGAAACAAATCTACAATTAAGAAACAAATTATTGTAATATCATTTTATTCTATAATTGACTTATTGAGCACCAGAAGCTTTTTAGCATATTTGGTGCTCTTGTTGTCTTTGTATTAGCACATTAGTAAAACGGTCTAAATCTTCCTTTGTCGTAATCTTAAAATTCCCTTCATCACCTGGTATCATAACGATATCCAGCCCTGCCATAATTGCAGGTTCTGTCGAACCATTCACCGACCGTATCTGGTCTGGAAACAATTTTTCGTTCGCCTCAAAATACCTGCCAATTTGAAAAGTTTCCGGCGCCTGCCCTGCATAAATTTCACTTCGCTCTAACAATGCACTAATTTTCTTCCCGTCCTCACTTTTATAGACAGTATCTTTCATGGAAAGTACAGGAATCACACCGTCATGTCCCTTTACTGCCTCCAAACTATCTGTTATCATCTGCGCAGAAAGCAAAGGTCTCGCCGCATCATGAATGATTACATTATCTGACTCCTTCGCATACAAACCAATATCTTTCAGTCCATAATATATTGAGAGCTGTCGATTCTCTCCTGGTTTAGAAAATCCACGAAACTTTTTGTCACAATTATTCTGCGAACAATCATACATTTCAAGACAGTTTAAGATTGTATCCCACCACTGCCTATCTGCCACAATCTGAATTGCATCAATCTCTTTATGCCTCACAAACTGTTCGATACAATAAGAAATAATTGGTCTGTCACAAACTTCTATATACTGTTTGGGAATATTCGCTCCAAGACGTGTACCTGTCCCTCCTGATAATATCAGTGCAACATTCATATTTTCCCTCCAACTTCTGTTTCTTTACATTGAATCGTCACAGTATTGACGAATTTCCTGTATCACTTCCTTATAAGATTTTTCTTTTCCAAATAAGAGCGTCGTGCCAAGCACAAATCCATCCATTCCCATTGGTGCAAATTTAAGAATCTTATCAGCACTGCATGCCCCATCCCAATAGGTCTTAAATTTCATTTCGTCCTTTAAATGCAACAGACGTGTTATCTTTTTTCCGACATAAGGCATGTACATCTGTCCTGCATTGCCAGGATTTACTGTCATAATTAACACTTTTTTCACAATGCGAAGCATCTCATACACTGTCTCCACGCTTGTCCCTGGATTAATTGCAATCCCAGGCACCATACCCGCATCTATAATCTTCTGCAAAGTAGTCGAAGGGTGATACTCTGCCTCAGGGTGAATATAAACCGTATCACCAGGACGCAGATTCTTTAGAAAGAGCTGCACATTATTATTTGGATGTTCAATCATCAAATGCACATCAAGCGGCTTTTTTGTCGCGCTGGCTATGTATTTCATATCGTTTAACGACATTGCAAAGTTCGGTACAAACCGTCCATCCATAATATCAATATGAAAAGAATCAATCCCACCTTCGTCCAGTTCCCGGACTTCTTTCTCTAAATTGCCATAGTTGGCACACATCAGTGATGCAGTTAGTTCTAAACACATTCGTTGTCTCCCTATTGAAAATACTATTCAAGAAAGTTTTTATCTGCATATACAATCTTGTACTTATCGCGATTTACATTAAAAAAAAGTGTGATTAACCTCTCTGAAAGAAATCCTGGATACCGATTCTGATACGCATCCTCTCGTATTCCACCATGTTCTGCACAAATAAACAAAATTGGAAAAAGCCATGAACATAAACTATTAAGTATCTCCTTCTTCATAATAAACATATTACAAGGAGAGTATAAATTTGTATCAAAAAAACAAATTGCCTCTTTATAGTATTGTGGATATATTCTTCTCATATAATCCATCATAAAATCCCAATCCGTTGCTACATGTCTTTCTTTATAATTTGCAGCAATACTTGACATAACATATAGCGGGGTTGGTAAAATCACATCAATATCTCTATCTTTCATTTGTTGATACCAACCCTCTTTTAAAATAAAATGCCTTCGATAATGCTCAAGTCCTACAACATCTTGCTTGGCATTTTTCCATATCCAATACAGTACTGTCAATTCACAAAACTGCTTATTTCTATCCGATATATTTTCCCCAGTATCATCCATTATCTTACATATTTTGTCTGATGCAAGTATTGCTCCAGCTTGAATCTCTCTCTGAAATTTGGTCATATTATAGTTTTGCTTTAACGGTTTGTCAAAAACAGATCGCGCAATATATATATTTGCTGGCTCACTAGCATTATCCAATTTATTATAATTTTCACCGTTTTCTGTATAATAACATTCAAGAAATAAATTACGCAATTTAAGATCAAGCTCAGGCGTAAGAGGAATAATCTTTTTCATTCCCATCCTATGCAACTTTTGGGTTAAATTATAATGATATACTCCTCTCGTTCCCAAATACACAGGATAATCTGAATGAAGTTTTGTGTTCTCGTCAAACCAAATTACTGGAATACCATCAATTTCCAAATTATTTTTCTCATCATTATCATATAGGTATGCTGCTATCTTTATATTTGGATATAATTTTGAAAGATATACTCCTAATGTTTGCGCCCTTGAATGAGCACCAACAATGTATATTTTTTGTTCCATATAGGTTCACCTTAAATTCCTATTAAATATCAAGTAAATTACTTGCAAGATATAACTATCTAATTATTTCGTTTTTAATAACGCTAAACTTGATTTATCCCTATTGGAGTTTTTGTTATTTGAATTCCTCTTTCCTGTTCAAAAAAATCTACTGCCTGCCTTACTCCAGAAAAAACATCAGAAAAATAATCATGTAGCAATATACATCCTCTATCTATCATTTTGTCCCAAAAAAATCTTAGCCCATTTAACATTGGTATATACAAATCCATATCCAAATTTACAAAACAGAATTTATCCTCTACTCCTAACATACTCTCAGGAAAATAACCTTTCTTTATTATAATATTTTCTGGATAAGTCATTTTTTGCATAACGAAATCGATTTCTGTATCTGCAAAAAACAACTTATTTGCAAATCTACTCTGATTAAAAACCTTATTATTCATACCTTTTTCGTATTGAAGGTCGTCGTTATCAAATCCTTCAAAAGTATCACATAGATATAACTTTCTATCAGAAAAATAATAATTAATAAATTTTGCGGAATCTCCTAAAAACACACCACATTCCGCAACACTTCCTTCTATTTGTCCTTGCTTAATCCAATCTGCATATCCTTTTATAAATGCAGTTCTTTGATCAACAAACAATTCTAAATATTGAATATCTGTGAATACATCCACTACTTTATCCTGTGGAATATCTAATTGCACAGTTAATTCTTTAATCTGTTTGACAGCAATAGGGCTGCTGACAACGATCATTAATATATCAAAATCCTTTTCTAAAATCTGATTTGGGCTGATGATAGGATAAGATAATAATGTCTGTTCCCATATTTTTTCATTGCTATCTGTATATGCAATTACTTCCTTATCCCCCTGCACAAGCAAATTAGGTAATATCTGTCTCCCATAATCACCGCATCCCCATATAATAATTTTCATACAACCTCCTACTTTTCCAATCCAAAAGCTTTTTTTGTCTCTTCCGAAAAAATTAATTCCACATCCATCATATATATTTTCTTTTCAGGATATTTCTTGGTCAACTCTGCAAATAGCTCATTTCTTGACTTTTCATATGTATTCGCAATCAATACTATGTCACAGTCAACATGATTCAACGCAATTGGATTATTGACTGCAAGTCCCATTTTCTGTAATTCTGTATAATTTCGATCCAACCATAACACTACATTGCAAAACCTTGTTCTTTTAAGATAATTATAAAGCCTTTGACCATATGTCCCTGCGCCATATAAAATAATATTGCTCCCCTTATACACTTCCTTAAATGGAAACAAATAATCCAATGTATCATAATTTTTGTATAGACCATCTGCACGTGGAATCATCAAAAATAAAACATATTTTAACCACTGTTCTCTCAAATCAAAAATTCCAGAATATTTCTCAAATATATGATTAACTGAAGAAAATAAAACACCAAATTGTTCTCTTTCTTTTTCATAATTTTGGATATTTTTTACCATAGACCCTGTAGTTTGTCTATAATGATACAAGCACTTGCTCATAACATAAATACTGTGTGCATTTAGTAATGCAGGATATGTACAAGCAGCATCTTCCCCCATACATATTCTTTCATCTACAGCCATTTGATAACACATTATGCTCTCTTTCTTAAATAATTTCCCCCACACTCCTGCTGATACATTCCAATCAAAAAAAGCATCTCCAACAATCATACTTGGATACACGGTCTCAATCAATTGACGCTTATCATAATACCCTTCCTCTAAACCACACAATACTTTCTTGGATATATTACCTGTATCCTCAATATGTCCACACATAACAATATCCACTTGATATCTATCCAAAATGTTAAATAATTCCATAAACATATTGGCTTCAATCCAATCATCTCCATCAACATATGCAACATATTCTCCTTGTGCTTCGACCAGACCAGCCTTTCTTGCACTGACAAGACCGCCATTTTCTTTATGTATCACTTTAATTCGGGAATCTCTTTCTTTATATTTGTCACAGATCTTGCTACAGGAATCTTTAGAACCGTCATCCACTAACAATATTTCTAAATCTGTATATGTCTGTTTCATAATACTCTCTATACATTGTGGCAAATAATTTTCAATATTATATATTGGTACAATTATACTTATCATTTCTCTCTAAATTATCACTATTATTTAATATAGATTGTTTTATCAACATTATTATTTCGACAAATCCAACTGTAGTTATTTTTTCATATTTTCGCTCAATAAGAACCTTCTTTATTTCACTTTGTACTCTATCCCCTATAGCCGCAATAACAATCCTAACATTCTGTTCATCCAACAACTTTTCATTAAATATATGGACGTGTATTTTATATACTTCTGATACATTGTTTGCTATATCTGACACTACTATTCTTATTTTTTCTCTACTATACTGACAAAAAACCAATAAATATCTAACAAATGCTTCTGCAACTGCTCCTGCACCATATATCACTATATTTTTCTTAGACGCAATCTCTTCTAAAAACTGTGTATCTAAAATGTTTTGCTCTTTATCCAAATTAAAAACAAAATTATTTACAACGATTGCACATAACTGTTTATATTCGTTTTCAGATTTTAGGTTCGTCAAATTATTAACACAGACGGCTGCCGCCATGTCATGAAAACTTTTATTATATTGCTGTAATATATTTCTATTTTTCAAAAAATCTTTCACAGCATAAAGCGCTTTTATAAAATCTTCTGGAGTATCATCAATGTTTCCTTGTAAACTACAATTATTATGTACTCTATAGTACAATAATTTTTTATCAATAATTCCAATTCTTTTCGCAACGGAAAGAGCCGAATATGTAAAATACAAATCATTTGACCTTTTTATTCCCTGAAATATGAAATGATTTTGTGTAATAAAATCTCTTAAAAACAATTTATTCCAAGCAACTGGTATTGTAAAACTATATATCACATCAACAAGTTCAGAGGATGCCTTAATTCCAGTTCCAAATAACGGTGCACGTAGCGCATGCCATGTATCAGAAATTATCTTATTGCTTAAATTATCATATTTATATGCATCAAAAATTAATATATCTGTATTATCTATTTCTGCCTTTGTTATCAAATTTTCCAACATATCATTACAGAAGAAATCGTCTGAATCTAAAAATAATAAATACTTTCCCCTTGCAATTTTCATGCCTGTATTTCGCGCGATACCTGCAAATTGATTTTTTTGACTCAGTACGATAATTCTATTGTCACGATTTTCATACTCTTTTAGTATTTCAAAAGAAAGGTCTTGTGATCCATCATCAATACAAATAATCTCAAAATTTATATAAGTTTGCTTCAATAAACTATCAAGACATTCTCTAATATATTTTTCTGAATTATAAACTGGTATGATAATGGATACTATTATTTTATTTTTATCTTGTATTGTATAACAATTATGTGTTTTTATTTTCTTCACCTCAAATACGAACCCATTCATTAGGAATTGTCGCTGATCTCCAGTTTTTAGGACAGATCACCAATTTATTAAAATTGGAATTTAGATATGCTGCCCAGTAACTAAATGTACTATTTGCTATAATATTATTTCTGCAATGCTTCATAATAGTAAATTCTTCATAATCCTTAAAACCCATATCGCTAACAAGTATATTTTCATAATGAATATTAATATTTTGTTTCACCCATTCTATATCATCTGTAAATAATAAATATATTGGTGAATCTATTCTTTCTTCTACAAGTTCAATTGCTTTATTATAATATTCCGAATCACTTATATCACGGTTAAGTCTTAAAAAGTCTCCTCTGCGAATATGTATTGAAACAGTATTTCTATATTTTATTATTTCACCCAGTTTCCTAGGAAGTTTTATTTTTTGTTTCAAAGAAAATTCTTGTTGTAAAGTACCCTTTATGTCATCAAAATATATTAAATTAAAAAAATATCCTTGATAATATGTTGGTATCATACATTTTATCTTTGTTAAATTCCCTTTAAAATTTAATTCCTCATTTCGATATGCCCAAATCCATTTATTCATCACTGAAAGACTATATATCATCCTTTGTACATATCCACTCTGTTGTAAATATCTCCAACGCAAAAGTATTTTATCATCTGCTACAGGAAGCGATGTCCTAAAGTATTGTAATCCATACTTCCTATGTTTTAACTTACCTTTATAATGAACTCTTTTTCCCATTCGATACATATCTTCATTATTGATGTATCGGATGTCAAGATATACTTTTTTTCCTGTTAATATACTAACTTTTCTCGCAAATGCATATTGAAACATTTGATTGCCTAATCCATCTGATATCCTTACAATATTCATACTAACCCGCCATTCTTTTCTGAGAACGATGCAAACTTATCCCTATAAGCTTACTATATTTCATACAAAATATCTTCTATTGAAATTATTGGACACTCCACCTTTGTCAAGAGCATTTTTTTAATTTCTTCATAATATGTAATAGCAGTCACCACTATTGCATCTACAGGTTCCATATCCTCTTCTATAGATACAATATCTAAATTTGTATAAGTTGAATCTCTATTTTTATCTATACCATATGCCACAACAATTCGAGTATTTTTGAGTTCATGAATAAACGTATTTCCTACATGACTCATTCCATAAACAGCAATTTTTTTATATCCATTCTTTTCAAAATATGTTGACAGCTCTTTTCCACTCTGCTTAATTTTCACCCATTGGTTCATCATAAGAAACAAAGATAAATGTTTATCTGATTCAAGCTGTATTTTATCTATTTTTTCAAACAATACTTTTCCAGCTCCCCCTGCCCCAAAAACAGCCCCTGTTAGCCCCGCTAATATTACTGTAACAATTGTTTTTTTCATCAGCTTAAATCTCCTCCACAATTTCATCCTTCATTATTTTCATTATAAATTAGAAATATATTCCTTTCGTATATATTTCAAAATCTCATTCTCTTATATTCCCATTATTTATATACTTTTCCAATTGTAAGCTGTTAAATTAAAAATCTCTCTGCTAAAGCAAAAACCTCTTTCTATCATTCCTTTTACTCTTCGATCAACTCATAGATGATATCCTGTATCGATATAAAAGGGCAGCTCAATTTTTTACTTAAGCTTTTGTGTATTTCCTTAAAATAAATAAACGGGGTAACTATTACTACATCTACGGGTGGTAATTCATCGCTTGGTTTGAGAACATCACAATAATGAACATTCAAACCATCTGCATTTTTATCAATAGTATACACTACTTCAACATCTGTATTGATCAATTCACGATATAAAGCTTCTCCTAATGAGTTCATCCCATATATTGCTATTTTTTTGTATTGACAGTCGAGTAAATAATCTGCTATTTTTACTTCCATCTGTTTTAGTTTAAGCCACTCATTCTCTAATAAGAAAAAAGCATAATACTTATCAGCATTTTCCTTATATCTCTTTACTAGACTAACTATTTTATTTCCCACTACAATAACTGCACCAATCACCCCAGAAATACCCAATATTTTTCCTAATTTATGCATTATCTATCTCCTCTAGTTCCTCATTATCCTTAATAAAAATTTGCAAAGTATCAACTATCCCGAACATTTTTCAAAACAATCCAACATAGATTCCTTGGACATATTTAATATCTTAACATTCTCATGTTCTGCATATTTAGAAAGAAGCTTAAATTGCGAAAACGTTTCATACCATGTTCTCATTTCATAAGTCATATCATACCCTCGCCTAAAAATTCTAGTTAAATTTAACTTCTGGTCATTGTAAAAATGAGTACTTCCCTGCTCTATTTCCAGCTTTTCATTTACCGATAGTGCCTTAAACATAGACAAATCAGCTCCATACAATACGATTCTCTTATACCCCAACTGTATTCCAACATACAATGCCATAATACCCACATTTATAAAATATGGAGAGATAAGATTTTGTTCCAATAATTTGGGAGAATACGCATCCATCCCTACAATTTGTTCTGTTGCAAATACAGACCTGATATTCATTCCTCTCCCCTTTATCATTATTACATTCTTATTTGTACTTGGATAAAAAAGAATAGTTTTTTTATTTATCTCTGCAATCCGTTTATATAATTTATAATTGTTCTTACTTGGTACAAATAAATTAGGGTCCGCAAAGCATACATATAGGGGTTTTAATTTCTCATACAATTCGAGTTCAATCGCATGATTTACCATCATAATATCTGTATTATTGGGG
Organism: Lachnospiraceae bacterium UBA3401; assembly: GCA_002358575.1. Taxonomy (GTDB): domain Bacteria; phylum Bacillota; class Clostridia; order Lachnospirales; family Lachnospiraceae; genus COE1. The sequence goes on from DEPD01000148.1 coordinate 48,147, forward strand.
TCCAAATATTTTAACGACATATTGAGTGAAGGTCCATTCAAAATGATACTTAATTCCTTTCCATTATCCTTTTGGATTGGCAATCTACTATTAATTTCACCACTTAGTATAGCCTCTGTTACTCTGCATAACCAGGGATACCACTTTATACAATCATGCAACTTATTGATAATACTCATTTAATTATACCTCTTCTTTTCTAATTGCCTCTTAATTCCTCATCCCATAGTCGTTTTAACTGTAATCTATCTATTTTACCATTCGCGTTCATTGGCATTTTATCTATCACAATAATGCGTGCGGGCAGCATGTATTTTGGAAGTCTTTTTTTTAAGAATCTATAAATTTCGCTCTCACTGATACTTTCAGAAACAGTACAAAACAAAACAATCTTTTTATATTTCTCATCGTATAAAACACAACTTTGTTGAATTAGTCGCATGCCATATGCTGCAGACTCTATTTCCCCAAGCTCAATGCGATAACCCATATATTTAATTTGAAAATCTTTTCTACCTAAAAACTCCAATTCTCCGTAAGAATTATATTTAACGATATCCCCAGTTCTGTAGATTCTCTCATCATACTCCTGATTTATTGGATTTCTCACAAAAACCTGATCTGTTTTCTCTTTGTCCTTATAATAACCATTTGCCAGACTACTTCCTCTGATACAAAGTTCACCCTCCTGATTTCCTTCCACCAATTTATCCCATTCATCTAAGACAAAAATATCCGTATTTTCACAAGCATATCCAATAGGAATTGTATCCTCATCATTGTAAACTTTCTCTATTTTATAATAAGCACAAGCATATGCAGCTTCCGTCGGACCATATAAATTTATAAATTTTGTATCTGGATAATATTTACGCCAAATATTTAAATGTTTCATTGGCATAACTTCTCCACAAAACATAACAAGACGCAAATCATTTATCTTCTTTTCTGTAAAAAAATCCCGCATTGTCAGTATTGTCAAAGCCGACGGAACCCATATTAAAGTATTAATATAAAATTCATTGATAAAATTAATTAATTCAAAGGGTGCAGAGAATTTAGATTCTGGTATTATCACTAATGTTGCACCAATACACAGAGGAGTATAAATGTCTGGCATAGAAGCATCAAAATAAAATGGTGCCTGATTTCCTAAAACCACCTGATTATCAAAAGGTAGATACTGACATTGCCACTCAATGTAGTCAATGATTGCCCTATGGCTGATAACAACTCCTTTGGGAATCCCCGTTGAACCTGATGTAAATAAGATATATGCCGGATCGGTATCAATAATTTTTTTATTCTCTACTTTTCTATGAAATATTTTTTTATCAAACTTTAGCTCTTCTATAAATACAAATTTACCTTGAAAGCCTGCTCTTACTAATAGTTCTTTATATTGTATAGATCCAACTGCAATATCACACTCCAATAAATCAATAATCAACTTCAATCTTTCTTCTGGCATTTTGACATCTAACGGAACATAATAATTTCCACTATACAATATACCCATAAATGCCACATATTCTATAATACTTTTCTCACAAAAGACAATGATGGGTTTATTTATACGCCGCTGCATTTCACCAATACAATCCGCTAAATTTATTGCACCTTCATAGATATCCTCAAAAGTCAAACTATTTTTTTCATCCCGAACTGCAATTTTTTTACTGTGTAACCTTACTTGTCTATCTAAATACTGTGTTACATTCGTAATCATTTTCTGCCTCCAAAATCAATCACTTTATGTATTCTTATAATTGCTTAAAGTTAGTTCTACCAAACTTCCTGAACTTTTAAGGAATAGTTAACATAACATATATATTCCTTCATATAATCATGAAAGGTTACTTTCTTTATTTCATTTAGTTTTACCATAGTATAAACGCTATCATATTCCACCCATTTAAGATCCATCCACTTTATTACACTCGGATATATTGGTATCTCATTTGCCCAAACTGCATCTTCCTTTGCCAATTCCTCTATCAAATTTAAATCTGGTATTTTTATATTTTTTAATCCCATTAAATATAAAATCTGTCTGATTGCCTCCCATGCCAAAGTATTGGACCAATGCTGTCCATCAAGAAAGAGTTTCTTTTCTTTAAAATTCTGCATAATAAATGTATTTAAATGAATATCCGCCATTTCATCATTAGTTGTGTTTGTGCGAATACTAGATGTCATAATTTTTTCTAAATATCTATCATCATAAAAATCCAATTTACTGATTTCATATAAAACATCATCTTCACTAAGTCCTTGTCGTAGCATTCGGACTATATTTGTATCAGTATATCGAAATGCTCTAATATCACCCAACTTTTTCTTTAATTTCATCTTATACGGATTGCATAAATACGTAATTCCCATTTCCTGCGCACATATTATCTGCGGATATAAAAATTGCATATATGTTAAAGGCATTTTTATTATTGGTACACTCACTAACGAAGCAGCAGTTTCCTCACTTCTCAAATGTAATTGAATGACAAAATCTGCATATCTATACAATAAATTTCTCTGTCGCCTTAACGATGCATTACTCTTTAAAAGTGCTTTCCAATAAAACTTAACAATATAGTGATTGTTTATTTCTGGAGTTAAGGTCAACCCTTTCACTACTAATTCTTGATGGCATAGTCCTTCCACTACAATCAACTTTTTTTTGCCTTGAAATGCCTGTTCAAAAATATTACTATCAACAAAGTCTTCCCAAGGTTGAAAGCATAGCGATAACTGACTTTCAATATGTGCTACTCCCAAAACACTAGCGCATATAATAATATAGTACCCGTTCATTATAGGTAAGTCTGAAATATTAATCCTTGTTAAATTGTCAAAATCTGTTTCTGTCTCGTCATTACTTGTAAAGTAATTAATTTTTATTTTATCGGAATATTTTTTTACAAATTCTTTGGCCTCTTTACCTGCTCCAAAAATAATTATTTTTTTCTTTGCTATTAGCGAATGTATGTCTGGAATAGCCACAATAACTCCTCCTAGATAATTTATATTAGGCTGTCAACCAATTTTCCAATATCCTTCACAGTTCTAAAATTTTCGCTTGTAATCAGCATTTCATTAATCCGAATAGAATAAATATCCTCTATATTCACCACCAACTGCATAAGTCCTAAAGAATCTAAAATATCACACTCAAAAAGAAGCGTATCCTCATTAAACTCTTCATACGGATTTATCTCTGTAATCATATTTGTTATTTTTTCCAACAAATCATTGTTCATTTTGAGCCTCCAGTTAAATATAAATCAACTATTATTTATCTCTTCTCTAATAACATCATGCAAAGCTTTATATCCATCTTCCATTGTTTTTCCTACCAAATTTTTAATAAAAGTATCTTGATTACAAAGCATACTTTGAAGTTGTTTTTCCAGTCTATGCCTATCTTTTGAGAACGCTATAATATCTTTGCACAATTTATCTATATCCCGATAAATCTTAAAATTCCCTTCATGATGTCGAATAAATTCATAATCCTGGCAACCTGCAATACAAAATACAGGTTTTCCAGCCTTAATCGTATCAAATATAACTGTCGAAACATCTGTTATTACGAAATCGCAAGTTTGAATTACTTCCCAGATTCCCTGCATTTTATTAACAAACAAAATATTTTTGTTTGTACTATATTTTTGTTCAATTTCATCTTCTAATTCTTTATCGATATTAGGATGATTTTTAAAAAATACCGTAACTTGTTCAGAAGGCAGCATTTCTAATACATTGGTACAAATATTAAGATAATTTTTTACCGTACTATATCCAATTAAAGGACAAGTTGGCGCTAATAATACTTTTATCTTATTGTCAGGAGATAACTTAATACTTTCAGGAATATTTTTTATATAATGTCTCCAGTTATAGTCAGGCACGCTATATATCTTTCCAGTATAATTACCTAAATCCCAAATTGCATTCATTTTTTTATTACACCATATTCGTATACAAATTTCATTTGCGTAGGGTTCATATTCCTTAGCATCAAATACTTCTACAATATCTCTTCTAAAAAACTTTGTATTCCAATGTCTGCTATTTGCATATAAAATATTGCTTTGCCAAAAGTTTGTATTTCCCCAAGCTTCGATTAAGCAATATTTTCTTATTTTGAAAAAAGTATGACTACAAGTATCTATATATAGTTTATGGAAACATGTTCTTTCCAAATAATTAAGAAATTTTCTATTTAAATATTCAGATAAATCAATATCATCCAAAATAAAATAAAGATTTTCATCTATTCTATTTGTAATGTATTGACAATCTTCTAAATAAATCTTATAGTTTTTTTGAAATAGTTCTTTGTCAAAATAATCTTCCAAACATTCTACAGAGATACCTTTTTGTCTAAAATACTCATTATCCTCATTATTATAAAAACTAATTATCCCAACATTAAATTCATTTTGATACAATTGAATATCGTCTAACGCCCATTTTAAGTGCTTTCCATTATTTAATGCAGCATACAAAAAACCCATTTCAAAAGATTTCATCTCCAAAGATCTTGGATATTTATTTTCTTGATTCATCCAATATTTCCATTGTTCTAGTTGTTCTTGTGTGTCAAATCCCAACCTTTCAGGATTCGGATTATAGTTACTTCTACGCAGGGTAAATAAACATGTTTGTTCTTTTTCTGCCAATTTATCTAATATATAACAGTCTATTCTTTTATTGTGTGCGTAAATAAAAAAGGCTTCATTTATCATCCAGTTCTCTTTGTCATCAACCAAATATATTTTGCCTATTCTATATTCTTGAAATACTTTTTTGATCACTTTAATATTTTGCAGCATTCTGTCTATTGTAGACGGCAATCCCCCTTCAAGATGATATGATATTCGATAAAGATATTGTTTTTGTAAATTACAGCTCTCTATTATATTTGTAATCCTTTTAATTATACTGATTATTGTGCTGTAATCGCTTAGTTCATCTGGTTCTAAATAAACAATTGTTTCATTTGTTTTCTTACATTCCACATAAAATGCATATTTTGATGTGCCAATTATATATTCACTTCCACAGATATTTTTCAATTGTTTTAGTTGTTTTCTATTGCTGCAAACTAATAGCTCGACCATACTTATCCCCTTGAAACTACAACTTATTGCTATAAACTAATTCTATATATTTTTTCTCCAATACATGATTGTGTATGGACTAATTTCTCCTGAGAATTATTGATTAATTCAATCAACTCTTCAATAGAAATTGCGTCATTCTCGCGAAAAACATAATTCTTTTCTATGATTTTTGTCTCATCAAAAATATCTTTTTTAACCTGATAAAAATCAAACAATATATCTCTAATCCATTCCACGGTTTCACGCAACATATCAATACACAAATATCGATTTTTATTCGTATAGCAATACAGTTTGTCTTGATTAAAACAACCAAAATAAACAATTTCATCCACAAATATTTCTTTCAGTATATCCAATAACTTTTGTGGTACACCTTCACTCTCTATCTGTAATTCTAAGTTTGTTTTTACCATTCTCAAAATCCCTGTGATTGAATGCAAATATATATGCTCGTCTATTATTGTTATTGCTCTATAATATTCCACATTATTTCTGTCTGCTATAATTTTCTCCTTTGAAAGAACTTTACCAGATGAGATATCCCATTTTATTAATACTCCACATCTATTTAATGCATAAATATAATTGCCATATCCACACAAAGAACAAAATCCCTGTTCCAATTCATTCATTGTATGAAATTGTATCTTTTTAGTATTAAAATCTAAACTCATAAATGCAGGCTGCGTCCAACATGGTATATAAACTTTATCTTCATATATATAGCTAGAGTCGCTCGCAGCAAGTGCTGAATATCCTTCTCCAAAAGTATTTGTATAAATATTCGCTATGTTAATACTTTCTTTTATGCGTTGTCTAACCATATTATAGATAATAATAGAATCAGCCTTTGCTGGAAAAAGGTATAGTTCTTCTTCCCAAACAGCACAAGTGCTCATGGCTATGCTATATGTGCTAAGCTCATACTTAATCATTGTTTCTTCTATCTGTTTTTTCTCAATGTCATAAATTGCGATTTCACGCGCACATAGTGGAATAAAAAGTAATTTTTTATTGTAATTTTTCATTAGAAATAAACTAGTATCAAAATTTCCTTGATATGTAAATTTTCCAATTAATTTTAACTCCCCATCATATATATCAATCGCATATAATCCATTATAATTTCCTGAAGAAATATATATTGTTCCATTTATTACTGTGAATTGACTATTCAAAAGCGGTAGTTTTTTAAAACTATCCGTCTTCTCTATTCCTTTTTCAAAACTCATATCGTTTATACTACTCCTATATTGTCAACCCCATGTCTTCTTAACAAAAAGAATATTAAACAATAATATTAACATTTTGTATCATAACCATTTTCCCTATCTGTTCATAAAGCTGTATCACACTACTTTCATCCCCATAATATGCATCGCTCAAAATGATTGCCCTATCCAAATCAGCAGAATCATCATAAATCCCCCATCCTTCTTCCTTGTATTGATTAACAATTTGAGTATATTCCTGCCATAGCTGTGGTCTCATACTTTCTACAGTTGCTTTAATTAAAGGGTGTGGTCTCCAGAGAAGAACAATTTCATCCTTTTTTTCTCGAAATATGTTAAATACACACTTTATCTTATACAACATCTTTTCATTGTGTTGTAATAATGCTGCAATCCCTGTATTATAAAATATAATCTTTTTTGAGCCACCATCTGGTTTCTCAATGATTTCCCTCCATTTTTTTGGTATAATCAAATCTTCTTTCTTAGTGTTTAATACTTTGTCAATCTTGGGTGAACCAAGTCCAAGAATTTTATCATTCAAATATTTCTCTGTTGTTTTATCATGTGTATTTGCAATATCTATAAGCGCCTTAATATACATCTGTTTGATACGATCTGACTGTACAATTACCTTATCTGCATTCAACACTCCTGGTACAGTACAAAAGTGTTTTCTCTCCTCACCGCTTATATTCTCATCCAAAATAAAGTAAGGAATATAAATAAGATTTTGTGTAAATTTTTTTAAATTTTCAGAAAAGAAAAACGGATGGATACTTGTAACATAATTATATTGGTCATATGGATTATGAATATAGATTGCATCTGGTTTATGAAGTGCAAAATCATAATTATCATACTTTACAATTGGTACATAATCCGGATATTGTCCCCCTTCATAATGCATTTCTCGAAAACTTCCATCAGGATTTTTATTATAATATGGTACAGGAATAACATATGCATCGCAATTTTTATCTGCTTCTGCTGCCATCCACACACTCTCTAAGCTATCCCACATACTTGCTTTATAAGGCAAAAAAACCACTTCTCGCTTAATATTAATATCATTATTAATACTATTCTCAATTTTTAATAGTTGTTTTCTTAAGATTTTATATATTTTATTTTCATTAACTTGTGTATTTCCTAATATTTGAAATATTTCATACGCCACCTCACAATATTCTTCAACATACGAAACTGTAATATGGTCTTTGCCATTTAAATTTTCAATTGTATTTCCAAGGGTAATTGCAAACTCTTGACATTCGCTAATCATGTTCTGTGCTAAATTGTAATTATGACTACTAAGTGTTTCTTTTATTTCTTTGTGTGCCTGTTCCAAACTTTTGATACAATCTATCAACTCTCGTTTTTGCCATTCCCTCATAATTTATTATCCTCACTATTAAGCTAAAAATTAAATATTGTTAGATATTTTTACACCTTCATACCACAAAGTATCTGCTATCCCCAACTGAATTAATTTTTCCGCATACGCACTATCCAATCTCTGTTCATTAAACTCTGTCCATTTCATATGTCCTCCTGGTTTCTCATTAGAAAGCCAATATAAATGATTTGCTAGAGAATACCTTTGAATTTGCGTGTTTTTCTTTGTTTTATACCTGTTTCGTAACATCACTTTTTCTAACGTATCCGAATTAAATAACAGCACATGTTCACTCCAATATGTAAAATCCTGAAATGCTTTACAATTATACTTCGATATCAATGCATCCTCCGCATTAGGCGTTTCACAAATTAACAATCCATTAGGGTTCAATAACTTATAGATCTCTTCCAATTCTTCATCTGGATTATTCAAATGTTCTATAACCATAAACATACATATGACATCATACTTTTTATCAACTTGTCTCAAATCCCGATATATTTTTATACCCTCTTGCCCTATTTTTTCTTGTGACTCTTCCAGCAATTCCACACCACTTACATCAGATGCAACTCTTTTAATTCTTCTTAAAAAACCACCATTTCCACATCCAAATTCAAGAACACTTCTTCCTCTGCATAGCTCTTTTAAAACCTTATATCTCCTATCATCATCCTGTTTTGTATCCTGAATCCATTCTTCCCATTTTATCTGTTCCACGTTATCTGTTACAGCTCTGTATGCGTCCTTTAACATACCCCCCCCGAGTACCATTCTTTTCTATTGTATGAAATATTGTCTAACAAAACCATTCCACAATTTGTACATTTCATTATATTAATATCAGGAATATCCCTTGTTCCATGATGAATACAGACAAACTGACTTTTACCACAAATCAAACACTTTATTGTTTTTTCTACCAACATGTCCTTCCTCCATCTACAATCACTGTACTTCCGGTCATATAACTGCTTGCGTCAGAAATCAAATACAATATTGTACTTTTATATTCATCAATACTCGCCATACGTCCCATTGGAATTAAATTTGTCAACTTGTCCAAAAACTCTTCATTTTGACCATTAAAAACTCCTGACGGGCATAATGTATTTGCTCGAATCCCTTTTTCTGCATAATACGTAGCAAGATATTTTGTCAGTCCGATAAGGCCATGTTTGATAACAGAATATGTAACTGGTTTTACTGTCTGCTCTTCTGCTGAAAGCTCCTCTTTGCGATAGATTCTTTGGTCTGGTGCAATAATTCCCAAATCTGAAGAAATATTGAGTATATTTCCCTCTCCTTGCCTTGCCATGACTGCACCGAATATTTGTGCACATACAAATGCACCAGTCAATCCTACTGCTATATCATCGATCCACATCTGCATTGGAAAATTTTCAAACTGGATTGCCTTCATATTGGCTGTGTTTCCTTCCACTTTGGGATTATTGGCTGCATTGTTAATCAATACATCTATATGTTCGTATTTCTTTATTAAATCATCTGATATTTCTTTTATACGTTGTGATTTTGTAATGTCTGCAGTATAACATTCCACAATACAATTTTTTCCATAAGTATCTATCAACTGTTTCTTTGCAGTATTAAGTGCCTGTGCAGAAATATCAATTAATACAGGGATTCCTTTTCCCTCTATGACAGCTTCCGCATGTTTTTTCCCCAGCAAACCAGCACCGCCAGTTATCACTACAATTTTATTTTCTATATAAAACTTTTCAATTGACGTCATCTCAATTTCCTCATATTTTCTTATTATAATTTGTATTATGAAATACCCCTCTTCTGTCCTCCATCAACAACAAGTGATGTTCCTGTGATAAAAGAAGCTAAAGTCGAAGAAAGAAATACAATTGCAGCCGCGATTTCCTGTGGCTGAGCAAACCGCTTCATTGGAACATTTTTCTGTATATAGTTTTGTATCCCCTCTTTGTCAAGTGCTATCAATTCTTCCCATCTGCCACCTGGAAATAATACGTTTCCAGGAATCACACAATTTACACGAATATTTTTTGAAGCGTAATCATCTGAAAGATACTTTGTCAACACTTTAATTCCTTCTTTTGCTGCTGCATATGCATAAGGAGCCCCAATTCTTTCACAAGCAGCCAAAGAAGACAAAAGGACAATACTTCCACCTTTTTGAATATCCCACATATCATGAAATACATGAACTAATTTTACAGAACTAAACAGATTTATCTGAAAACTGCTCTCCCACTCACTTGAGTCCAGCTTATCTTCTGTTGATGGACGTCCACTTCCTGCATTTGCCACAAGACAATCTATTTTCCCATATATTTTCTGTACACAATTCTTTAGCTCTATAATATCCTTCTCTTTTGTAGCATCTCCACAAAAACAGGAAACATATTCGTCTCCAAATTCTTTTTTTAAGATAGCACACCCACTCTGTAAAGTATCTTCATTTCTTCCGTTTATTACTACATATGCACCTTCCTCAAGAAACATCCTTGCAGATGCATATCCAATACCATTTGTCGAAGCAGTAATTACAACTCTTTTTCCTTTTAATTGCAAATCCATACTATTTTTTACTTTTTCTCCCTGTCCCCAATATCATAAGCTCCCTTGAAAATCGATAAAATTTATTTCGAGCAATCTTTTTAACAGGACCACCGATAAACTGTAAAATTCTACATAAAAATTTAATTTCTGGGTGCTTCCATAAAACTGGTAACTGATAAAATATTTCTGTTCCTACATTTTTAAATCCATATATTTTTAATACATCTTCTAATCCTTTTTGTGTATAAGGTTGTACATGACTAAAATCATCATAATAAATATACATTTGAGAATGCCAATCTGGTACTAAAACTATAAATAAACCACCTGGTTTCAATATTCTATTGATCTCTGATAAATATTGTTCTGGTCTATGTATGTGTTCCAACACTGACTTTGAAAATACTACATCAAAAAAATTATCCTCAAATGGCAGCACTGCTGTTTCCAAATCTACATTCCCAATATACTTTACCCCCTCTGTATTTTTCTTATTTTTATATTCCGAACCATCTACTGCCCATGTACTCATCCCTGCATTAAAAAATGCTTCCGAAAAATCTCCTCTCCCTGCACCACTATCTAATAAGATACTTTTTTTCTTGATATGATACCTAGATACTAGATATTGTATTAATTGATCTGGGTATGATGTTAATGGTCTGTCCTTTATATTATATATTGTATTTACATAATTATTGGGCATCACTGTTCCTCCACAAGTTCCAAATAATTACCTTCCAAATCCCTTGCAAAAAATACCTTTGCTTTTCCATCAGAAGACATACAAGGCTTTGACAGCAGTTCACAATGTTTATTTTTTAACTTATAATACATTTCTTCAGTAGAATCTACAGTAATCGCTATATGCATTTTTCCACATTGATATATTTTTTCTTGCCAATTAGGCAATGTATTCTGATGAGCATACTGAATCAGCTCAATCATTGTTTGGTCCTCAAAACTAAGTTTAAAAACCTCTATTTCAACACTGTGCTCTTGAAAAATAGTGTCTGTATAGGTTCCGCTCTCCTTTTGATGCACAGCAATCTTTAAATCAAATACATCCATATAAAATGCTACCATCTTTGGTAAATCATTTACATAAATACCTGTATGTCTTATACCGCTCATATCTTCCTCATAATATCTATAACTTTTTTGCTATTATCCTAAATATTTCATTTCCACTTCGTCCACTTTGAAACAGTAAATCATCCTCACATAGATGGATTGTCACATCAAAACCATTTCGGGAAAAGAGTTCCTTAATTTTGTGTTTTGTATAAGATTGGATTACATTCTTAAAATATTCTCGCTCACTGCTATTTCTTCTTATAAACCACTTCTCAACAACTAGATTACCATCTATATCTACAGACATTTTTTGTAACATATATTGAAAGGGATCTTCCTGCGGAAATTCTTCCCACCTTCTAAGAACACCATCTTCACATACGCCCTCTATGATCTTTGAATAATCTTCTATTTCCAGAAACAAATACCCACCCTTTTTCAAACTGCGTTTTATCCATGCTATAGTATCATTTTCTGCCGCATCATATAATGGAGAAATTAATTGCATTACGACATCTACCATGATAATACAATCAAATATTTCTTTTTCTGGTTTTACTTCTAAGAAATTCTTATTTATGTTTTCAACTTTATTACAAGATAAAATCTGTGCAAACTTTTGTGCCAGCTCACAACGACTCTTGCTGACCTCATAATTTATCCCCTTTTTTAAAAGTTCTTTCTTTTCTAAACAATACAGTAATTTTCCATTTCCACCACCAATTTCACAGATATTTATTGGCTTTTTTATACCCCCCCCCCGGGTTTAAAATCGTCTGTTCTAAAAATTCAACATTGCTTTTGGCAGATTGCAATTTCATCATACAATAATCTCTTAATTCTTGTTCTGACAATTCATGCCCTTGAACAAGCTCCACATTATCGTAACTTTTTAGATTATCTAAATTATTCATAGTATTCTAGGACTCCTTAATAACCTCACTCATTGCCTCCATCAAAACATCCATTGCCTCTATCAACGCATCATCTGTTATTGTCAATGGCGGTCCGACTTTGATGGTACCTGTCATTGTCCTTATAGACATAACCCCTTTTTCAAAAGCTCTTTCAATAACTCTGTCCACTAATTCTACATCGAGTTCTTTTGTTCCAGGTTTCACAATAACTGCCGCGAAAGCCATACCCATTCCATGTATTGCCTTTACTCTATCTGGAAATCTTGCCTTCATTTGATTCAATTTTTCTAATAGGATTCCTTCTTTTCTTTTTGCTTCCTCCACAAGATGATGTTCTTCTATATATTTCAAATTTGCCAATGCAGATGCACATGGCAAAGGGCTGCCTCCATGTGTGCTATTGAGGGAACCATCCACATCCAATATTTCCGCACTACTAAGAACTGCTGATAATGGTAATGCTCCACTGACAGCTTTCCCACAGCAAATAATGTCAACATTCACATTATAATACTCATAACCAAACAATTTCCCAGTTCTTCCAAAACCCGCCTGTACTTCGTCAGAAACCAGCAGTGCTTTCTTCTCATTTAGAAACTCTCGCAATGCTTTAATATAACCTATGGGATAAAATAAAGCAGCCCATCCTTGATAGGGTTCAAAAATTGCGCCCGCAATCGTGTCGAGGTCAACACCTGATTTCTCCAAATCTTGTATATCTTTCTCAAATAAAAGTCTTCCTTTTTCTTCATCATAGATTTGACGCATGTCCTCAAATGCATCTGTTGGACATGGGAGATGATAAATACATGGGTCCAAGTTGCCAATCCACTTCCATGATGCTTCTTTTCCAGCCATTGTCTGCGCTCCTAAAGTCTTTCCATGAAATGCTCCACCAAATGCAATCATTCCCAATTTCTTAGGGTTCTGTTTAATTCCATGTAGCCTACATAATTTTAATGCACATTCCGTCGTTTCAGCACCAGTCGTAAGTAAAAATGCTTTGTCCATACCTGCTGGTGCCATCTTTACTAATTGTTCTGTTAACAGTGAACGTTCTTCCAGATAATAATAGTAACTATTCATCATAGGCTTATGAAGCATTTTCTCCAGCGCCTCTATCATATCAGGATTTCCATGTCCAGCATTTGTAACAAAAATGCCAGACGACATATCTATCCATTTATTTCCCCATTTATCATATATACTATAATCAATGGCATGATCCCACACTGCATACAATTGATTATTCATAGACCACGGTTCATTTTTTATTGAACGCTCTATAATTTCCATACTTTGTGGTACTGGTATTTTTGTACATATTGTACGATTCTTGGTATGAATCTGTTCTACTTGTTTTGGTTCTCTGTGAAATAAATATTCTGTTTCCATCCTAATAAATGTTATCCTCTCTCTAAAAATTGTATTTTAAATATCCATATAACTCTGATCCTTTTTTCTCAATCTGATACTGAATATAATCCAATTCATCAAGGGTATCGATTTCTGTACAGTTTGGGGATTCAAATCCTATCATATTCTGTCCATGCAACTGATTATTTTGAATAATATAACTACTTTTTAATACATCTACATAGCCATCTGGTATATACACATCTGGAAACGCTTGTCTTCTACCATTTGCCATGTCATTGTCTATCTTTTCATTTATACTTTGAAAGTACCCATCTTGGTTTTTTAAAAACCATTTATATGGTGATTCCGCTGCCTTATGTGCTGAACGTAAAGAACAGCAATCCAAATTAGACTTGCACTCCAAAATTGCTTTATCAACAATCTCAACTTCACGAAAAGGTGTTGTTGGTCTTAAATGCACAATATATTCTGGTATTACTCCTTCATTTTCATACATAAAACGAATAGCATGCTCAACAAATTCAATATCGCCAGAATGATCCTGAGAATATTTTGCTGGTCGTATAAACGGAACTTCCGCACCATAATGTAAAGCTATCTGTGCAATTTCATCCGAATCTGTCGATACAATCACTCTCTCAATATACTTTGACAATATCCCTGCTGCTATTGAATATGCAATAAGTGGATATCCCTTAACCATCTGAATATTTTTCTTTAAAATCCCTTTGGATCCACTTCTTGCAGGTATTAAAGCCACTACTTTGTTCCTGTCTATTTTTTGTATAAATTTTTGTTTATCTTCAATCATAATAACCTTCAAATATTATATTTTTGAATATACTGGCTAACAAATTCCATTTGCGCAGCAATATTATCTTGTTCCTCTCCCTCTATTCCACGTGCTGCCTGAAGAATAAAACCATGTTTGTACTTAATTTCACTCAATCCTTGAAATAAACGGTCAAACTCTGCACTTCCTGTTCCTAACGAAACAGTAGTACCCTGATAAACTCTATCTTTAATATGAATATTAAAAATATAATCTCTCAGAGTGGTAACTTCCTCATACAAATCATAGCCTAACCCAGAACTATTTCCACTGTCATAATTTGCTCCCACTCTTGGGTGATTAAACAAATTTAAATATTCTTTAAAATCCTTTGGAGATAAATCAGTTTCTAGCGCAATATTGATTGTTTCATCCGCATAATCAATAATCTTTAATAACCATTCTCGGAATGCTGCCTTATGTTTATCACTTTTTAAAGAAGAAGCATCCACAAGAGGAATTTCTAACAATCTAATTTGCAACTGTTTCATTGATTCAAGAATTGTTTTGATTATCTGTGTATTTTCTTCCATTATTTTGACCTGCTGCGCATCTTCTTCTTTAAAAAAAGCTCTTCGCATAAAATAATCAAAACAAACTGCATTAATCTGTATCCCTGTTTCTGCTCTGATTTCTTTGATTTTATTTATTCCATCTGTTGTCCATAGTGGATTTTGCTTATAATCCTCAAAATCAAAAATAAATTCAATCTCATTCAATCCAAGCTTTCTGGCTGTGCGAAACTCCTCTTGCCAATTCTCAAAGGGGAAAAATTGTATTCCACGTCCTTTTGGTGGTGTCAATCTTCCCTGCATGATTCCAATCTGATGTTTCACCCTTATCTCCTCTCTATCCTCTCAACTTTTTTCTGACATCTGCTTCTGCTTTAGACAATACTTTTTCACCATTTCCAAGCGCTTTCTCAATAACACGGATATCCTTAATTAATCTCTGAAAATCCTCCGCTTCCAAAGACGCTGCCTGATCTGACCCATACATTGTGCGGTCAAGTGTAATATGACGTTCAATAGATGTTGCTCCCAATGCAACTGCTGTTGTTGATACAATACGTCCTGTTTCATGCCCACTATATCCAACTTTAACGCCATATCGCTCTCTTAACACTGGTATCAATGATAAGTTAGCATCCTCATTTTTCATCGGATATGTACTATTGCAGTGTAACAATTCAAACGGACATTTATTTTTTTTAAATATTTCTACAGCCGCATCAATTTCATTATAGGTACTCATTCCAGTCGCAATAAATGTATACTTTTTCTCTTCTGCAACTGTTTGTAACAATTCCATATTGGTAAGCATTGCCGATGCAATCTTATTATATTGAAGATTATATTGACGAAGAAATAATTGTGCTTCTATATCCCATGCAGATGCATACCATTCAATACTTTTTTCTTTACAATATGCATCTATTATGTCGTATTCTTCCTTTCCAAACTCAAGCCCTTCTTTTTGCTCTCTTTGCGTTGTTCCCCAAGGTGACTCTCTATAACTGTTTAAATAATCTTGTGTATATACTTTATCTATTGTCCTCTTTTGAAACTTAACCGCGTCACAACCCGACAGATATGCCCAATCAATTAACTTTTTTGCAATATCCAAATCTCCATTATGATTAATTCCTATCTCTGCTGTTACAAATACATGTTTATTACTCATCTTCTCTCTCCTTTGTCAATTTTGCTTCAATTATTTCACATAAAATATGACCAATTAGAATATGACCTTCTTGTATTCTTGGTGTATCATTGGAAGGAATATTTATAAGATAATCTGTATATTCTATTATTGGTACACACTCATGAATGTCTCCTGTCATTAAAACAGTCAACATGCCAATATCTTTTGCTTGTCTAAAAGCATTCTGAATATTGACCGATTTTCCGCTTGTCGTAATACCAATAAGCACATCTCCCTCACGACCTTTTGCTTCTATCTGTCTAACAAAAATCATATTATAATCATAATCATTTGCAAGTGCTGTTATAATAGATGTATTAGTTGATAATGCTTCAGCGGAATACGCCTTCCGCTCCAGATAAAACCTTCCTACCAGTTCTGCCGCAATATGTTGCGCATCTGCTGCACTTCCTCCATTTCCACATAAAAAAAGCTGCCCATTATTCTTATAAGAATTTATAATTGTGTGGCATACTGTTTCTATTGTACTTAAAAGTTTCGAATCGTTTGAAATCTTATCTATTATTTGACTATGCATACTAATTCGATGCTTAATCGTACCAAAAATATCCTTATGACTTCTCGACACTTCGACACTTTTATCTATAGTTTGATAAAGCTTTGTATAAATCTCAGCAATGCAACCTTGTCCTCCGAATGTATCCAATATAAAATCCGATACTTTCTTAACTTCACAGATTGCATCCTGAGGACAGACTGCTAACCCCGCATATTTCAATGCCTCTATATCATATTTTCCATCGCCTATGTAACAAATTTGAGTATGATTTATTTTGTATTTGTCACTAAACTGTTCAAGTATTTCCTTTTTATTTTTGTTTCCAAGTGAATGAAAATCCAGATAAGCAGCAATCTGTCTCGAAAACGCTGTATCTTCACCTGATATACAACCTACAATGAGCCCTTTTTTCTGCAGTTCTTTTATTGCATCCAAATCTTTATAAGATAATGATTTTAATTCCTGCGTCATACCATCGATATACTTTTTTCCATCAGTCATTACGCCATCAATATCAAAAATTAATGCTTTAATTTTATTTTTCACTATTGTATGCCTTCCTAAAAATTATCACTAAAGTTTTATTTTATTATTTATTAAACCGCTTTAAGTCATCTATCCTACAGCATCCACATTCTGTATCATGATAGTTTTCCCTGTTTGTCCATCCAACTGCACCACACTATTGCTATCTCCATAATACCGTCGGATTTTTGAACAATCTTTAGCCAATCCTCTGGTGTTTTTAGTTCTTCCCGTCTGGTATTTGCCAGTTTATCAAATTTGGGTGATCCTAACCCTAGTACACCGTTTTTTAATCCTCGTATACAAAACACTCGCTATTTGCATCATTGCCGCGTTGTCGTCAGTCAACGATGCCACCACACTTTTATATAGACCTGCCTCATATCTTCTGACTGTACAATGACTTTGTCTGGGTTGAATACGCCTGGTACCGTGCAGAAATGTTTCATGCCCTCTATTTTTTCATCTTCTTCTGGTTTAATCTCTCCAAGTACAAAGTATGGAATATAAACCAGCTTGTCTGTATATTTCTTTAAATCCTCTAAAAGAAAAACAGGTGTACGCTTGTCACAAGATTTATATTATCATAAGGATTATGTATATAAATGACATCTGGCTTGCGCGTCTTAAAATCATAGTCCTCATAACTTGTAATTGGTACGTCATCTGGATACTCATTTCCTTCATAATACATTTCGCGAAAACTTCCATCTGGATTTTTATCATAATAAGGTATCGGAACTACATAGGCATCACAAAATTCATTTTCGTCCGCTGCTTTCCATACGCTTTCTAAACTATCCCACATACTTGCCTTGTATGGTAGGAACACCACTTCTTTTCTAACCGTAACGTCATTCTTTGCGCTGTTCTCTACTTTCAATAATTGTTTTCTTAACTTTTTGTGGATTTTCGTTTCATTGTATGTATCACTGTTCAGCTCTTCATAAGCGTAAAAAAGTGTCTCACAGTATCCTTCTATACAAGTCATTGTGGCATGTCTTTCCCCTTCTAGTCGCTCGATACTTTCACCGAGCGAAGCGGTAAACTCCTGACATTCAGCAAGCATATTCTGCGCAGAAATTCGATTATTCTAATTTAATGCCTCTTTGATTTCCTTATGAGCCTGATATAAACCCTGAATAAACTCCAACACTTCCTGTTTCTGTGCTTTTCTCATATTATACTCCACTGATTTGTATTATTGTATGGATTGTCGATTCACTTATGTCTCTATATCGGAATTAGTTTAACATAGTTTAACTCAAATGACAATTACTTTTTTTAATCCACCACAAAATATGTAACAGTTCAGTCTTATCATTCATAAGTCGTCAAAGTATACATTTTAACCAATAATATTCGTTTTTTGCTGGCGATTTATGAATGATGGGCGTCCGCTCTATAGAATTAATTGTACAAATTGCCCTTTGTGAGCAAGCTCCCACGTACAATTTGCACAATTAATTCTGCATGGCTGAACTGTTACCAAAATATCATTGAGAAAATATGGAAATGGTCCTGGGAGATTTTCCATGTACCGGCTTTGTCTCATTTTTCTTCAGTGTACCCTCATCAATGCGTGAATCAAAGACTTTATAATTGCAGCAGGTAAACATCGCTCCTGTGTCAACAATAAACTTAGTTACGCGCACTCTGTCTAAAACTGCAATGCATTCAACCAAGCATTTGTTATCCCTTATACTCGTACTGTACACCTATTGCACCTCCGTTATTATAACTCCCTCCCATGACACATATCCTGCCCTCCTCCTCTAATCTGTCCCTCTCATCAATCAATTCGTCAAATGAGTCATCCGAGGTACTGACACAATAAAGGTAACCATTATGGTCAATCATTTTGTCATAGCTGTCAATAATATACAAATACTTGCAGTCCTTATATTGCTCTTCAATTTCATAATCGTTCTTCAATGTCTTCTCATCTAATATTTTCAACATATTGCATACCTCCTCTAAGCTTTAAATAGATTATACCATACAATTAGAAAGCTGTCATTTTTTAACACATGTTTACCCTTAGAATCCCTTATCTTTTCGGCAGAAACACTTCAAACAATGCTTTTAGCGTGGCAAGAATAAAATCCATTTCACTGGAATCATATTCTTGCCATTCCCCGTCTAACAATCAGACTTGAATCTTTGAAATATTATGCTCTTCGGCATAATATTGTACTGCTTTCTCCACATCAGCCGCAAATCTTTGTGGTAACTGTTCCTCTGAACAGTAGTTCTCAAAAAGAACTGCATCTGTGTCAATCATATAAATTCTTAACTTTACAATTGCATAATGATCGATTGAAGATGCCTGTCGAATATAACGCCCCTCAGCCTCTGCCAAGAATTTCCTATTCGATTCGCACACTGCTGCTCACTCCATTTTTATTACGATTTTTTGTGACTATCAGCTTTCGCTCAATCTGTTCCTTGAGTGCTGGAACATGGGAAATCACGCCGACAAGCCGGTTGCCTTCTGTCAAATGTACCAGCGCTTTCATTGCCTGTGCAAGCGCCTCCTCATCCAGCGAACCAAAGCCTTCATCAACAAACATGGAGTCCATTTGAATGCCGCCGGTATAGGACTGAATTTCATCAGACAAACCGAGTGCAAGCGACAGGGACGCCTCAAACGTCTCACCGCCAGACAATGTTTTTACACTGCGCTGTGTCGCATTATAGTGGTCGATCACACAGAGTTCCAAACCTACTTTTTCTCTGCGATTTTCGCCGTCCTGTTCCCGTTTTAGCTCATATTGCCCACTGCTCATTGTCAGAAGTCGCAGGTTTGCCCGCCGCAAAATACGATCAAAGTAGGTCATCTGAATATAGGTCTCAAGCTCCACTTTTTGCTTGCCGCTTAGCATTCCATTTGCTGTGTCAGACAACGCTTTCATCCAGATATATTTCTGCTCAACCGCCAAGATATTGTCCTGTTTTGCTGTCACTTTTTCATAGATATCGCGGTTGGTGGACACAGCATTCTTTCGCTGGTCTCGCTGATCATTTCGCTCTTTTTTGTCTTGCTGCCATTTTTCCCTGCGCGCAAGTACTTCTTCCTCACATAATTCTGCCGCCTCACCTGCTGTATCAATCTGTTTTTTTAAGGTGTCAACGGCTGCTGTCAGATGCGCCCTGCGTGTGTTGCATTCTTCATACTGTTTTTTTGCAGTCTGAAATGCCTTATCTAAATCTTGCATATGGTCAGCCAACGCCTGAATATGTTGTTCAACAGCCTCCTTAGACTCTGTTCCTAACTGTTCCTGTAAACTTTCAATTTCTTTTGTCAGCCCGTTGCACTCTGTGATCTGCTTCGTCAAAGAAACTTCTATTTTTTGAATGTCCTGCACAAGTGCTTTTATTTCTTGTTCTGTCTTTGGAATCTTTTGTTCTAGTGTTTGTTTATGTACAAGCTTCTCACAAGTTTGTTCTAAATCTACTAATAATGCGTCTAACTGTCGTTCTAATTGATCTACAATACGACTAAAAATAGCACGCAATTCTTCAATAGAAATTTCTGTATATATTGAAAATGTTGCGCCAAGGTCTGGCTCCTGCACACAAAGATGCGAAAAAAGTTGTTCTGCTTTCTCACTTTTCAGACTTTTTATTGCTTCCAGTTCTTTTTCTAACTTGACAATTTCTGTACTGCTCGCAGACAAAGTTTCCTCTGTCTGTTTTTGTTCCACTTCTAATTGCTTGCGAAATGCAATGGATTGCGTTAACATTTCAGCGCACTCTGAAAGCGCAGTCTGATATGTATGCATCATTGAAAATATTGCGGAAAGCGTTGGCTGTACTAGATTTTCCACTTTTTCATAATTTTTGTCAATACTCTCCTTCTCCCTTATCTGTGTTAAATGTACCGCCGCTTCCCCGCACAATCTACCAGCTTTCTCCAATTCGGCAGCAATTTGTTTCTGCTGCGTTCGCTCCTGTCCGGTTCGTTCCGCCTGCTGCGTTTTCTGTTCTTCTATCTGCTCCTGCAATTGCTGTTTCTGAATCTCCTGCTGTTCCGCCTCGCGTGTTAATTTCTCCTGATGCTTTTTATCTGCTGTTGCCTGTTTCAGTTGTTCTTTGCACTCATCTAATTTCTGCCGCAGATAATCTGCAATTGCTTTCTCCTCTTGTTGAAACACATCATCTAAAAATGGTTCGGAAACTGATATTGTCTGGTACTCTTTAAAAAAATTGTCTTGATGGAATGTATCTGGCAGATGCAGTTCAGAAAGCATCTGCTTCCATTGACGACGTTTCTCGTCGAGTTTTCCCTGCGCCGTAGCAAACGCCTGATTTTCTTTTTGTAACAGCACATTTAATTTTGTCTGTGTTATGTCCCCGTCTCTTATCAGTCTGTCCAACGCAGCTTTTCGGTTCTGTTCTTGTTCTACAGTTTTTAATTGTAAGTTTAATTCTTTTTCTCTTATCGTAAACTTTTGTTGCTTTTTTGTAATTTTTTCTTTAATAATAGAAATATGTTTCGTTACGCTGTCTATATCCTTTTTGTTTTGCGCATTGCAGTCATTTATTAATTTTTCAGTCAATATTTCTTCTTCAAATACGTTTAATTCCTGTTCTATTTTTGTATTAAAAATATCGAAATCACTTTGCCCTAGCTCTTTCTTATCATTGTCAAAAATATAGTCTTCTAATTGATAAATATTCTGTCCTTGTTCTAAAAGTCGTGTATTTAAATGCCCAGCCGTAACACTGCATCTCTCCGCTTTTTTCTCTGCCTCTGTGAGTTGTTCTTTCTTTTGTTCAACCGCTTCCTTTGTCGGCGCCTCTTCTGGTATCTTGGCAAGATGCTCATGATGTGTGGCGCCGCAGACAGGACATGCCATTCCTTCTTTTAAGTCCTGCGCAAGCAGTCCCGCCTGCACCCCCAGAAACTGTCGTTCCATCTCACGATAGTCATTTCCAATCTGTTCCTTCTCTGCTGCTGCCTTTCGATAGTCTTCCTGGGCTGTGCGTAGTTCTGCCTGCAAGTCCTCCCAAATTTTAATTTCATCTGTTAGTTTCTCACACGCCTGCTTTTGGTCAGACAGCTCTTTTTTCTGCTGTGCAAGCTTTAAACTGCGGGCGTCCGCATCCTGTATGCTTTCCCACTCATCACGATAGTGAACTTGCTGTTCTTGTTGTGAATCATATTGTATCTTTGCCTCTTGATAAGCAGTCCGACATGCAGCAGCGCTTCGTACTGCCTCCTTGAAACTGTCTCTTTGTGTCTCAAATACTGCAAATTGCTCTTGTGCTGTATCCATTTTATGCTGGCACTGCATTTCTAACACATCTGCATTTTTCAGCAGCTCAAGCTCGGTCCTGCGCTCTTTTTGCATCTCCTCCAATATAAACTTTTGCTTATCTAACTTCTCAATCGTATTAGTTATTTGCTGCAGTTGATTTTGATTTTCATTCTGTTCTTTCTGAAACCGCCGCAAAAGCACTTCCTGTTCTGTTAGTCTTTCCTGCAGCTTTTGTGTCTCTGCCAACAGGGAATCTTTGTCAGAAAGTTGAGTCGTTTGTCGCTGCAGCTGCGCTAATTGCTCCGCAAGCGCCGCCGCGCGCTCCTGTTCTTTACCAATCCTATTTTCTGTTTCCTGCTGCCGTGTCAACTCCTGTTCCCAGCCATTTTTTTGCCGCTGTAAAAGTTGAATTTGCTGCTGTGTTTGGTCTCTACTATTTTCAAGACGTGCTTTCTCCTCCCCCACAAAAGCAAGTTCTCGCAGCGCTTCCGAATCCGTTTTAAGCAGTACCTCTAATGACCGTTGCTGTTCAAACAATGTTTGTTTTTGATTGGTCTCTTGTTGGATTGACTGCTGCGCTGTAACAAGCGTCTTCTCAGTCTGTTCCAGCTTATCAAACAGGACAAGATTTTTCTGCCGTTCTTTCATTTCCAGTGCAAGTTGTCCGCACTCCGCCGCATTTTGTTCTGCCACGCGATATCGCTCCTCAATCTGCTGCATCTCTGGAGCAAGCTGTTCTAGCAGTTCCTGATTCTTGATAAGTTCCTCCTGTTGCTGCCGAATTTTGTGGATATTTCCAATTAACTGATTCTCTTTTTCAATCTGCCTGTCCAGCACACTAATTTCACTGTCTAAGTCATTTAATACAGTTTCATCCTCAGCGCATAGCTGATCTAAGAGCGCAAGTCCCTCACCTATTCTTCCATCAAATTTTTCTTTGCGAAGTTGACGCATTTTCTCCGCTGTAGGCGTGTCCTGCGCGCACACAATACTTTCCATGTATTGGCTAATACTCCGTTTTAATTCCGTATATTCCACCCACTGCGCCTTTACTGCGTCCTTTAATTTTCCCTGTAGCGTCTGATACAATCCTGTTTTAAAGATCTGTCGAAAAATGTTGCCGCGCTCTTCCGTGCCAGCCAGCAAAAGCTTCTGAAAATCCCCCTGCGCAATCATTGCTATCTGTGTAAACTGTTTGCGGTCCAAGCCAATTAGTTCAGCCACTGCCCGCGTCACTTCTTTTGACTTTGTAACTGGCGTTCTGTTGTCAGGATAGACCAATTCCGCATCCGCCTTCTGCGTTGTGTAACCTGTCCCTCTTCCTTTCGGACGCTGATACTCAGGATTGCGCTTTACATAATAGCGCTTTCCCCGATAATCAAATGTAAATGCGACAAAAGTTGGAACATCCTCCTGCGCATATTTGCTGCGAAACATATCCGCCCGACGCACATCACCGCTCGCCTCCCCATATAAAGCATATGCTATCGCGTCAAAAATCGTCGTCTTGCCCGCGCCGGTGTCCCCAGTAATAAGATACAGACCCTGACCGCCCAGCCGCTCAAAATCAATCTCCGTAGTTCCTGCATATGGTCCAAACGCACTCAAAATCAACTTTACCGGCTTCATCTATGCTTGCCCCTTTCCGCTTCCCGCATTGCTTTCATTGCATTCCTCTATCAAACGCGCAACGAATGTTGTCTGCTCCTCACTCATTTTCTGATTGTTTTGCAGCTCATAAAACTCTGCAAACAGCTCCAACTCCGATTTCTGTTCTATCTCCTCAGAGCGATCAATCACACGATTCTGTTGTGTACGGCTGTTATCGTACTCCAACCGCATTAGATTTGGATAAATAATCCGCAGCTTCTGCAGACCATCAGGAATGTCCTCCTCGTCAGTCAACGTAATCTGTACATAATCCTCTGTATTCATGTTCTGATAAAAAGATTTCGCTGTCACTTCCAGATAAGTCCCACGGATTTTGCGCATATCATGAAGCGGCACAAGCGGCACCATAGAAAGTGTGATATCTCCCTTTTTTCCAAGTCCCACCACTGTGACCGACTTCTCCTGCTCCGCCTCCGAAAATGAATACTTTAGCGGTGTTCCACAATAGCGCACTGTCTCCCGCTTTATATGCTGTGGGCTGTGAATATGCCCTAATGCCACATAATCGAACACGTCAAAAACCTCCGCGTCCACATTGTCCAGTCCTCCAACAGAGATCTCCTCAGAATCACAACGCCCTGCACCCGTCACAAACTGATGCGCTATTAAAATGTTGCGTTTTTGACTGTCCACCTCCATGTGCTCCACCGCAAATTTTACCGCATCATGATAGCTTTCTAGCATTGGTTTATCTTTTATATCTAGTGTGTCCTCCAAGGCATGACGCACCACCGCAGGTTTGATAAACGGAAGCAAATAAATGCACAACTCCCCATAAGAGTCCTTCACTGTAAATTTAGCGGTATCTCCGTGATATACTGGCGACACAAATACCTCTCTGCCACGCATCAATTGTGCTCCAAATGCAATACGTTCCGCAGAATCATGGTTACCGCTCACCGCATAAACCTGTTTTCCATGGTCCGCAAGCTCTGTCAAAAACCAGTCAAACACTTGTACTGCATCAGCAGACGGCACTGGCTTATCATAGATATCCCCTGCAATCATAACACCATCCGCTTGCTGCTCATCTGCGATCACAACAATTTGCCGCAAGATATATTTTTGATCCTCAAGCATAGAAAATTGGTTTACCCGTTTTCCAATATGTAAATCTGAGATATGTAATAATTTCATTCTACGTTTTCCTTCTCTTGCATAGTTCAGCTGCTTATTGTACAATCTTGTCTGATATAATTCTCTATTTTAATTGAAAAGTATCCGTCAAACTTCTTAGCAAACTCGCCTGCGATGATAGTTCCTCACTGACAGCAGCACACTCCTCACCTGTAGCGGAATTGGACTGCACTACAGCAGAGATCTGAGCAATCCCCACATTGACTTGTGTAATTGCCACAGTCTGTTGTTCTACAGCCTCCACCACTGTTGCCATCTTTGTCATTACGCTATTTGCAATCTGATTAGTCTGTTGTAGAGCTTGGGTTACTTTATTCATAGCCTGACTTCCTTCATCGACAGTGACAATAGAGCGCTCGATCAATTCTTTGGTTGCCTTTGCAGCCTCGTCGGACTTGCCTGCTAAATTTCGGACCTCCTCCGCAACTACAGCAAATCCCTTGCCAGCCGTACCTGCGCGCGCAGCCTCCACAGCAGCATTTAGAGCCAAAATATTTATCTGGAAAGCAATGCTCTCAATCGTGGAGATTATAGTGCTAATTTTCTCTGAAGAATCCGAAATATGGGTCATTGCTACATTCAACTCTTTAACATAATCCATGCTGACGTCCAACTTCGATCCGACCTGATTGACAAATTCTCCAGCTTCTCTTGCGGCAGCCACTGTGCGTCTGGCACTCTCAGAAATATCTGTGACTGTTGCCGAAACCTCCTCAACCGCACTTGCCTGCTGTGTCGTGCCCTGCGCAAGTGACTGCGCTGTCCCTGCCATCTGATCTGCTCCCGCTGAAACCTGTCCAGTGCTGGCAATAATCTTTCCCATGGTTTTATTTAATGCAGAGTGAATGCTGTCTAGTGACTGCCTGATTGACTGAAAATCTCCTATGTAATCCTGTCTGGCTGGCAATGTTAGATCACCATCTGCAATTGCCCCCAGCACATCAGAGATCTCACCAATATAGACCTGCATCTGCCGAATTGTCTTCTCGAATATTCGTCCCAAAATACCAATCTCGTCATTAGAATGAACCCGTAACCGTATCTCTTCCTTATTGGCCAACCCTAGATCTCCTTTTTCCAGGCGCTGTGCCATATGGGTAATCTCCCGTAAGGGTTGGGATATCCGTCTTGTCAAATATACAGCTAAAAACAGCACACAGCTAACAACAGTAATAAAACTCATGACAGAAATAACATGGATCACTTTTGCCGTTCCCTGTTTTGCATCCGTTATTGGAAGCCCTGCAAAAATCAGACCAATTACCTCCTCGTTCACTCCTTTTATGGGAACATAAGAACACAGATAACTTTCTCCCAAAATATCCGCCTCTCCAACATAACTTTGCCCCTGTTCCAGCACGATAGCCTTCAGCTCCAAAGACAGCTTCGTTCCTACCACACGTTCACCATTTTGCATTACGGTGCTGTACTTGCGAGTATCTCCCTCAAAAATGGTAAATTCACAACCCATGCGCTGTTTCATCTCATCCAATATCTGATTGATATCTTCGTCTTCTGACACCCTAATGAGTTCATAAGCCAACATATCTGTACCATTGACACAGCGCTCCTCCTGCATCCTTGTAATTAAATCGCGGAACATGTAAACGCATATTGTCACAGCCATCACAACAAAAAAGATCTGCATCACGGCCATCACGCATCCGATCTTCAATCCAATCCCTATACAGCTTTTGCGTCCTGTTCTATCTGACATTTGTTTTTCTCTCATCATTGGTTCCTCCGTTCTTCCAAATTGCGTTTTTCTTCCTAAATCTCCAATATTTTATCATAACCTTAAATTGTTGAAAAGTGCTTCGTCCAGATTTTGCAAATTATCTATTCTACCACAAAAACGCCCATACAATATGCATGAACGTTTTTGCTGCGCCTATCTATAAAATAGAGTCAACCTACACACCTTCACAATCACTTTGTTGGTGCCCTAAATTTATTTCCACTTAAACAGCACAAATCCCCCGATGGCAATCAGTGCACCGAGAATTTTTCGCCAACTAAATGGCTGCTTTTCCACGCCAAACAACCCAAAAAGTTCTATCAAATACGCGACAATCAACTGTGCAATGACAATAAGCATTACTGCCTTTGCCGGTCCGAGGGCATCCATACTCTTGATAACAGTCAATGTGATAAACGCTCCTATAGCGCCGCCAAGCAGGAAATATTTGGGTTCCACAGCAAGTACTTCTCGAAACGACGTTCTGTCTGCAAACAACCACGCCACAATACACACAAGAAATGCTGTAAACTGCACAAACGCATTTGCCGCCCACATGCTCGATGACTCTGTCACTTTTGTGTTGAACACTCCCTGTACGCTCATCAACGCTCCCGATATCATTGCAATTAAAAATCCAATCATAATTGTAACCTCCGTTTTCATTCTGGCAGCAATTGAAAGAATGCGTCTTTCCTTATCGCCAATAAGAAACTGACGTTCTAATCAATTGCCACCAATTTACAATTATCATTGGATTATTTAAAAAAAATATTCCTATTATATGTAAAACTATCAAATCTCTACTCAGATGTTCCCTGCGTTTCAGGTGTGACATCCAACTCGCCTGTACCTTCCTCGTACTCAACAGCAGGCAACAACTCCACCTGCGGATCCTCAATTGGTGTCTCTGTCACAGGCTCTCCTGCAAGTTGGGTTTTAATCTGCTCAGAAAGCTGTCGAAGCTGTGTGTTCGCATCCGCGCCGCCCCAGACTTTCGCAAAACAAATTTCTAACTCTACCCAGAAATTCGCTGTCTCTAACATTTTGGGAATTGGTACGGATTCCCGATAATTTTCCATAAATACGGCCTCGTTCGCATTCCCATAGCTGTCCCAATTCACCGACGAGAGTTTCCCTGTCATGCTGTACAAATCAGCGCTTGCATTATTAATCAAAAACTCCATCAGGCGTCCTGCGGATTCCTTATGCTCCGAATATCCATTGATGACCAGTGCATTTGTCACTGACATACCCCTAGTTGAAAGCTCCTGATTAATGTCAGGCAGCTTTGCAAGTCCATATTCATATCCAAATTCACCATTTTCGGTCGCTTCATCAAGCCGCCGAATACAGTCGCTTGTCGCAATAGTATAGATTGTCTTCCCATCCTGGAACTCCTGCATTATTGTATCATAATTTGTCTCCTTGGTATCAATGGAAAAAAACTGATTCATCTCCTGATACACTTTGAGGCTGGACACAGACTCCGTATTATAAATATCAATCAAAGATTTATCATCCCCTGCTGCACCGCCTACCGATATATAGTTTCCAATAAAAAAGTAGTTATAGAAAATGTCTGACACATCCCAGCGGAAGAAGTACTCCACATTCTCCGGCGTGGAATATTGGTCCGCAAAAGTCAAAATATCCACTATCGACGTCGGTATCAACTGTTCTGCAGTCACAGTCTGCGCCGCATTTGCATTTTCGTCCCCAACATTCTCCCCATCTTCTGTCTCGTCACTTCCCACACCGTTCGCTTCGTCCGCAATCTGCTGCAAATAAGTCTTGTTATAAAGCAGCGCACTTGTTTCGTAATACATTGGACATGCCACATACTTTCCATCATACAAAACCGCATTTCTCGCTGCCTCATGAAACAATTTATCCTCATAAATTGGCGCACTGTCCGACAACTGCGTCGCAAGTCCTGCCAGATACGCTTTCTCAAGAGAATCATTGCTTAGTATATAAATGTCGGGGGTGTCCGCCTCCTCATTCAAGCTCGCCGCATTGACCGCTTCCAAATATTCAAGTCCTGACACCAACTTCACATCAACTCGAATATCTGTATTGTTATAAAATTCCAAAGCCTTACTGTTCAGATAATCCGTCAGTGCATCATCTGTGTACCACAGATGAATCGTCTCTTTTCGATTGACAAGCTCTGTCAGGGAACTGCTTGCTTCATTAGAGCTTATACAATACCAAAAAACAGCGAACAAAACAAGCACTGCTATAATCAATGCTGCCACTACGCCAAACATTCTTTTTTTTATTCTATCATGCCTCATCAAAACTCCTCATAAATTATTTCTCGCGCTGCTCGTCTGCAAAGCACGCGTCAACAATCTCCATCATACTGTCCACCTCTGCCTTCGACACAATGAGCGGCGGAATAAATCGAATAATATTTGTTCCGGCATTGATTAGCAAAAGCCCTTTTTCAATCGCTCTGTTGATAATCCCATTTACTGGCATGTCGCATTCCAACCCTTGCATTAGACCAGCACCTCTGTGCGCCTTGATACAATCGTACTTTGCCGTCAATTCATCTAATTTCTTATATAAATAAGTGCCTGTCTCATTCACGTTTGTTAAAATCTGCTGCTCCTCAAACAAGTCAATCACCTTGGAAATTGCTGTGCAAGCAAGCGGATTTCCACCATAGGTCGTTCCATGATCACCACTGGTGAGCGACTGCTGCGCCACTTTCTCTGACATCAAAAATGCACCGACTGGAACACCACAGCCAATCGCCTTAGCGCTGGTCATTATATCCGGTTTTACGTCGTACTTCTGCCACGCAAACATAGTGCCAGTGCGCCCCATACCACACTGAATTTCGTCCAGAATTAACAATATATCCCGCTCATCACAAAGCGCTCTCACCTGCTTCATAAACATCTCTGTCGCTGGATATATTCCCCCTTCGCCCTGTACAGTCTCAAAAATAATCGCGCATGTCTTGTCTGTCACTTGCGCCTGTACACTCTCAAAATCATTGAAATCAGCGAATTTTACATTGCCAATCAACGGCTCAAACGCCTCCCTGTAATGTGGATTTCCTGTCACAGAAAGCGCGCCCATTGTGCGCCCGTGAAAAGAATGGTTCATAGCAATC
Organism: Lachnospiraceae bacterium UBA3401; assembly: GCA_002358575.1. Classification (GTDB taxonomy): domain Bacteria; phylum Bacillota; class Clostridia; order Lachnospirales; family Lachnospiraceae; genus COE1. The sequence continues at coordinate 78,361 of DEPD01000148.1, forward strand.
ATCTCATGGTCCGTATGTCCCTCCCTCAAAAACGCATATTTCCGCGCCGCTTTCAGCGCGCCCTCGACCGCTTCTGCACCACTGTTTGTAAAAAATACTCTATCCATGCCGGAAATCCTTTTCAGTTTCTTTGCCGCCTCAATCGCAGGAATATTATAATAGTAATTTGAGGTGTGAATCACCTTGTCAATCTGTGCCTTCAACGCATCATTGTAGGCTTTGTTATTGTATCCGAGCGCAAACACTGCAATACCTGCCACAAAATCAAGATATTTTTTCCCCTCAATATCATATAAGTACATGCCGTCGCCCTTGTCCCAAACAATCTGATAGCGATTGTAGGTGTGGAGCAGTGCCGCCTCCGCCTCGTCAATATATTCCTTCATGTTCATTCCAATTGTCCTCCATTTATTCCATATCCATACTTTCCAAATCCTCATCCTTGACAATCGCTGTGCCAATACCGTTTTTGGTGAAGATTTCCAACAAAAGACAATGTGGAATCCGCCCATCGAGAATATGCACGCGATTGACGCCGTTTTTGATTGCGCTGGTGCAGTTGCCAAGTTTTGGCAGCATACCGCCGCCGATAAAGCCGTCCTCTATTAGCTTTTCCGCTTGTGATGCTGAGATTCTTGAGATAAAGGAAGATTTATCATTAATATCCTTATATAGACCCTCGATATCGGTCAAAAATGCAAGCTTTTCCGCACCAACCGCCTTCGCAATCGCACACGCCGCGTCGTCCGCATTGATATTGTAAGTCTGGAAGTTGTCGTCAAGACCAATTGGCGCCACAATCGGCAGAAAATCCTTCTCTATTAAGTCAAACAGCACCTTAGGATTCACTTCTCTAATATCGCCCACAAAGCCAATATTCTGTCCGTCTGCATATTTTTTATCCACTTTTAACAGACCGCCGTCCTTGCCGCTAACGCCGACCGCCTTCACACCCAGCTCCTGCACCATAGTCACAAGACTCTTGTTGACCTTGTTCAGCACCATCTCCGCAATTTCCATCGTGGCGTCATCTGTGACGCGAAGACCGTTCACAAACTGCGGCTCCATGCCGACCTTCTCCACCCAGCGGCTGATTTCCTTGCCTCCGCCATGCACAATAATTGGTTTAAATCCTACCAACTTTAAAAGCGTTACGTCTTTAATGACATTTTTCTGCAGCTCTTTGTTGCTCATAGCACTCCCGCCGTATTTTACGACAATATATTTTCTGTTAAATTTCTGTATGTAAGGAAGTGCTTCTATAAGCACTTCCGCCTTCGACAGAATTTTGTTCATATCTTGTTCTTTCATTGAATCTCCTTGCTCCTTATATGGCTTTCTTGTCACACGTTATTTCTGAACAATTCCTAACTTCTATAATCCGCATTAATTTTCACGTAGTCATACGTCAAATCACACCCCCACGCCGTCGCTGTCGCCGTACCCATCTTCATGTCGACAAGCACCGTCACCTCTGGCTCTGACAATATTTTCGTGGCTTCCTCCTCGCTGTAATCCGTCGCTGCGCCATCCTTGTAAATCAGAATTTTTCCTGTCTTACTTTCAAAATATAGCTCTACCTTCTCTGGATCAAACGTTACGCCGGAATAACCAAGCGCACACAGAAATCTGCCAAAATTTGCGTCATGCCCATAGAGCGCCGTCTTGCATAGGCTTGAGCAAATTACTGATTTTGCCAAAATGCGCGCATCCTGTTTCGTCGCAGCGTTGATAACTGTTGTCTCAAACAGTGCTGTCGCACCCTCACCGTCTCCTGCCATCTTCCTTGCTAGATACATGTTGACAAAATTGAGCGCCCCACAAAACATTTCATAATCCGCGTCTTTTTCTGTAATTTCTGCATTTTCCGCCAAACCATTCGCAAGGAGGAGGCAAGTGTCGTTTGTTGAAGTATCACCATCGACTGATATCATATTGTAGGAATCAATAATACTGTTGCTCAGCGCCTCCTGCAAAAGTGTCTTGCTGATTGCCGCATCAGTTGTAATGTAAGCAAGCATCGTACACATATTTGGGTGAATCATGCCAGACCCCTTGCTCATACCGCCAATTGTCACAGTCTTGCCGTCAAGGGTAATTGTCACTGCAATTTCCTTATTGACCGTATCAGTCGTCATAATTGCCTTGGAAGCCGTCGTTCCCGCTTCAAGTGAGCCGTCCCGCGCCGACACAAGTTTTCTGATGCCCTCGTTAATACGCTCCATAGGAAGCTGCATTCCAATCACACCTGTAGAGCCGACCAGCACAGAATTTTCAGGAATCTGCAAAAGCTCAGACACCGTTTGCGCCTCCTCACGACAATACTCCATGCCCTGTTTTCCCGTACATGCATTCGCAATCCCGGCATTCACGACAACCGCCTGCGCAAAAGGGCTGTTCTCCACAACCTCCTTGTCCCACAAAACCGGCGCCGCTTTCACCACATTTGTCGTAAAGGTTCCTGCTACTCTGCATGGCACAGTACTGTAAATCAATGCCATGTCCATCCTATCTTTATACTTAATATTTGCCGCAGCACCCGCTGCCTCAAAGCCCTTTGCTGCGGTCACACCACCTTGTATCTGTTCCATATTGTATTCCTTCTTTCCTCATATAGTTATGTTATTTGTTAAATGCCTCAATATTTTCACTGTTAAGCACAAAATCATAATAGTTCAAATCCTCGCGCTGTTTCCAGCCAACACTATGCCAGAACGCGTTCCCAATATCATTTTTGGTAAATGCAATCAGACTCACTTTATTAATCTGCTCCTGCCGCAACGCATCCATGCAAAACACTACCATGTTCTTTCCAATGCCGCGCCTGCGATACGCCGGATTCACACACACATGATACAGACAGCCGCGCCTGCCATCGTGCCCGCAAAGTATAGCTCCCACTATAATTCCATCCTCCACCGCCACGACACTTGTCGTTGGATTTCTCCGTAGAAAACGCTCTACACCCACACGCGAATCGTCAATACTTCTGATGGCAAATCCCTTAATTGTCATCCATAGCGCCCGAATCTGGTCGTAATCCTCAATTGTCATCAATCTTACCATATTGAAATGCCATCCTCTCTATTTCCAATTTTCTATACCAATCATTCTACTTATATTTTAACAGGTTTTTCTAAATGTCTTTCTTGCAATCAATGTACTTTTAGTGTCCACTAACATGACCACTTTACCATAATAATTTATTATAGGAAGAAATACAACCATTTTCCCCAAAATAATCTAATTTCTATAAGAGAGTTGGAACCCCTTCATAATGCAATTTCGGTAATTCATCCGTCTTGGCAAAATAAAAATCAACCTGTTGATGATTTCCCGAATCCCCAATTCTGGAAACCAGCTACAAACAACTACTTCATAATTTCCGTCATCCATGTCCACTCTGATCTCCGTTTCATCCTCCGTTTCCCACCTTAACAATACATATAAATCTCTGAAATACACTGTATGTCCTGTGACCTTCAAACCAAGTTTCAACGCATAATCCGGCTGTATCGCATCCAAGCCTGGTCGTATATTCTGATAAATATTTAGATGAAAGATGCCTGGTGTCCCAGTGGCTGCTCCGACGATTGAGCCTTCATAAATATGCTTTAAAACGTCTTCGGCATCCAATAATGTTCTCCCAGATAATCTTCTCCCTCCTCAATATGCTTTACAGCATTGGCGAATAAAAAATAATCCCAAAACCTTCTATATCGAGTTGAAATTGTTTTTTCATTACATCTCCTCTTTGTATATCGTGCCCTTACACGTTCTATCTCCATACATTTCTATCTCTTTTGAAATATTGTCCTGCAATCTACTCCAAACATTCATTCTGCTCATATTCAAATTCCCGCAGAAGCTTCTCAATAAGCACACACATTATTAGAAAACTATCATAAGAAATTTTTATTTCTGGAAATCGTGGATTTATTTTTACTGCTCCATACACTTTAGGCTGTGCATATTTTTGTATAATATCACTCAGCAAAACACCATTTTCCATCAATCGGAGTCCCCATCTGCCATCCTTGGTGCTATAACTGTAGCACATATCTCCGATGGCTTTTATATTTTCATCCGTTTGCGCTGTTTGCTGGAAAAAGCGGTCGGAAAACACTTTTCTATTATATTTTTCCTCGCCTAATTGTATTTTCTTTCCCAGCCAACGCAGATAGTGATTAAAATTCCTCCATAAATGACATGAAGCTCCTACATCATAATCAAGCCCTGCGAGAATCCCAGTTATCACGCGGTTGGCGGACTCTATCTTTTCTCTTTGAACCCCGAACTGCCTAGCTATCATTTCCTCAATTTCTTCGTTATATTCTATGTATTCAAAAAAATATTCACTGACGGTAATCGGACATTCTTTAAAATAAAACCCATACCAAGTATTTTCCACATAACCATAATTGTGCACTCTTCCAAAGCTGAACTTTTCAAAGATTGATTTATACGCCTCTTTATTTAATTCCACCCAGCACGCCTTGGCGTATTTTTTCTCTTTCCCAGAAATGACACGATTTAACAGAATATCAATACAGTCAAATAAATCTTTCATAATCCATGACTCCTCTCAAGCACATACTAATCCCCCATCGCCTTGACATACAGAATTGTGCCTACCTCATTGAGATAAACATCTGTGCACATCTTTTTAGTATCTTTAATCCCTGTCTAAAAAGCAAAGGATGCATTCTCAACAGGTCTCCATTTTTGTCCTTTCACCTCTTCTGGCACATAATACAGCTCAATTTCCGCAGTTTCGTCATCAATTGTCATCCCCTGTAAAGCATTACTGATATCCTCATCATAAAATGCAAAAATATAAATTGTTGTTGTCACCAAGCCAATTCCTCCCGACGATTTACTGCACCACTTTATCTCTGATGTCTTTGGCAAATCTGGAAAATGATTATAAATCGGTCCCGTTTCTGTACTTGTCATGACAGAATCTTTGCCTTTTGCTCCCAGCGCTAAAAGAACTAACAACCCAAAACACACCACTCCAGTTATCAACACTAACAATATAATATAAATTCTTTTCATTCTATTCCTCCAATAAAACAGGCTGACAAAGCATTTGAATTTTTATTCATATATTCTGTATATTATTCATTTATTTCTCTATATTTTACACTTTTATTCATTTTTGTCAACTAAAAACTGTATAAATTGACTCTTGATTTATACAATGCAATGATGTATAGTAGCAATAGAGCGTTTGAAGCCATTTGCGTACTCAAAAATATCTTAAAAACAAAAATCTAGGAAAGGAAACAAAATTGCAATGAAAGAAAAAGTAGTACTAGCGTACTCTGGTGGACTCGATACCACCGCAATTATACCTTGGCTTAAGGAGAACTTCGACTATGAAGTCATCTGCGTCTGTGTTGACTGTGGCCAGGAGGAGGAACTTGACGGTCTTGAGGAGCGTGCGAAATCCTGCGGTGCCGAGAAACTATATATTGAAAATGTAATTGACGAATTTTGCGACGAGTATATCGTTCCATGTGTGCAGGCAAATGCCATCTATGAAAATAAATATCTTCTGGGAACTTCTATGGCAAGACCCCTCATCGCAAAGAAGCTTGTAGAAATCGCAAGAAAAGAAGGTGCCACAGCCATTTGCCACGGCGCTACCGGCAAGGGAAACGATCAGATTCGCTTTGAGCTTGGTATTAAAGCGCTGGCGCCCGATATTAAGATTATCGCTGCGTGGAGAAATGACAAGTGGACGATGGATTCCCGCGAGTCTGAAATTGAATATTGCAAGGCACATGGTATCCACCTTCCATTTTCTGCGGACAGCTCCTACAGCCGCGACAGAAATATCTGGCACATTAGCCATGAAGGACTTGAGCTAGAAAATCCCGCCAATGAACCAAACTACGACCATTTACTTGTACTTGGCACCACTCCTGAAAAGGCTCCCGAGGAAGGCGAATATATTACTATAACCTTTGAGAAGGGAGTTCCAAAATCTGTAAATGGAAAAGAAATGAAAGTTTCTGAAATTATTAAAGAACTGAACAGACTTGGCGGAAAGCATGGGATTGGCATTGTTGACATCGTGGAAAACCGTGTTGTAGGCATGAAGTCCCGTGGCGTTTACGAGACACCAGGCGGAACCATCCTTATGGAAGCACATCAACAGCTTGAAGAATTAATTCTTGACCGTGACACCTACACCCTGAAAAAAGAGATGGGAAATAAACTTGCTGATACAGTTTATGAAGGAAAATGGTTCACACCAAAGCGCGAGGCAATTCAAGCATTTATTGAGAAAACACAAGAGTATGTAACTGGCGAAGTAAAGTTCAAACTCTACAAAGGTAATATTATCAAAGCTGGTGAGACAAGTCCTTACTCTTTATATAATGAAAGCATAGCCTCTTTCACAACAGGCGATTTGTATGACCATCATGATGCGGAGGGATTTATCAATCTCTTTGGTCTGTCCTGCAAAGTACGCGCAATGAAGATGCAAGAAAACGAGAAATAAACTATTTAGAAAAATATTATTATGACTCTATATTACATCGCTATAGTATATTTACTTATTGTCAATATACTCGGATTTACTATGATGGGTATCGACAAACAAAAAGCCATCAAAAAACGCTGGCGCATTCGGGAATCCACTCTTTTTCTTATCGCACTCGTTGGCGGAAGTTTTGGTTCTATCCTTGGTATGCGTGTATTTCATCATAAAACCAAGCATTGGTATTTTGTGTGTGGTATGCCATTGATATTAATTCTTCAAATTGCGATTGCAGTGTTTATAATAACAACTTGGAGGTAAGGAACTGTAGAAAAATAACTGACGCATCTTGGCTTGGCTATTTCTCCGATTATGCATGCCAAAAAGCCTCGCTGTAGCCCGCTACGCCTACGTTTTTTGACATACCCCTCGAAGAAATATCCTACGCAATCTGCATCACTTATTTTCC